>CANHMN010000017.1 GCA_947461645.1 Chitinophagaceae bacterium
GGAAGTTCATTGTCTTGGCTGAGAAACTTTTCCATAACAATAAACTGGAAGTCGCCTACCATGTTGTTCCTTTGCTGGCTTTCGTATCTGCTAAGGATGTTAACTTCTCTGTTGGCCACCAAATCTTCCACCACTTTTTTGAACATCAGGTTAAGCCTTGGTTGTATTCTAAAGCCCAGCCTGAATTCAACCCTGATGATATCATTCGGAATGATGTGTTCTACAGAATATTCACTGGTATAGGGATCATCGAGTGTATGCACATGCACAAACCAATAAATATCTGCACGTTTAGGCTTACCCCGAAGAATGCTGTACATGATTTTGTGCTCAATCTCTTTGGGATTGTTTGCGCTGGTAAGGTATACCAAATGCGTTGCGTATTTGGGCACGGACGTATCGTTGCTTAGTTCCTCAATTCTTGGGATATATTCCTCCACCCTAACAAATTCAACATACCTGTTCTTGATTTTTCTAGCCCTGTACCAAACATACATAACGGCAAACAAAGCGCCTCCAATAATAAGCGTTACGAAACCTCCGTGTGGAAATTTATCAAGATTGGCAATTAAAAAGCCTGTTTCCAGTCCAATATAAACTATCAAAAATATCCAAATTAATGCCGGTGCAACTCTTTTTGAAATAAGGTAATTGGAAAACAAGATGGTAGTTGCCAACATACACAATGTAATTGCCAGACCATAAGCCGCTTCCATGGCGCCGGATGATCTAAAGTAAAGTACAACTGTACAACAACCGAAAAAAAGTAGTGTATTGATACCGGGAATATACAATTGACCTTTAGCTTCTGTTGGATATTTAATCTTCATTCTTGGCCATAAATTCAATCGAATGGCTTCGCTGATTAGAGTAAAGGAACCGCTGATTAAAGCCTGACTGGCAATGATGGCTGCAAAGGTTGCTATGACGATTCCCCAAAGAAGGAACCAATCGGGCATGATAGCATAAAAGGGGTTTTTCATGTTTAGCCCGTTGACAAAAGTTTGCCCTTGCTGGTTGAGCAACCAAGCACCTTGTCCGAGATAGTTCAGAATGAGACAAGATTTTACAAAAATCCACGAAATACGAATGTTGCCTCTGCCACAATGACCCAAATCGCTATACAGCGCTTCAGCACCGGTAGTACAAAGAAACACAGCACCTAAAATCCAGAATCCTTTTGGATAGATAGTGAGCAGTTTTATAGCATAGTAGGGATTGAACGCTTTAAAAACAGACCACTCCATAGAAAGATTAGACAATCCTAAAAAAGCCAACATTAAAAACCACACAGACATAATCGGACCAAACATTTTTCCAATGGAATAGGTTCCGAATTGCTGCATAAAAAACAACACACAAAGTATGGCAAGTACGATGATGATGATGGTATTTTCGGGTATATCATTCAATACAGGTATGTTCCTAAGACCTTCAATAGCAGATGTGATAGAGATAGGAGGAGTAATCATTCCATCCGCCAACAAGGCTGCACCCCCTATCATTGCGGGTATAACCAGCCATTTTTTTTGTCTCCTTACCAATGTGTATAAAGAAAAAATTCCGCCCTCACCTTTGTTGTCTGCCTGAAGGGTAAGCAAAACATATTTTAGGGTAGTCTGCAACGTTAGTGTCCAAATGATACAGGATAGACTTCCGATGATGAGAAGTTCTTCAATAGGTTTTCCATTGATTACTGCACTGAAAACGTAGAGAGGTGAAGTTCCGATATCACCGTAAATGATACCTAAAGCAACAAGCAAACCGGCTGCGGTTACTTTATTGATGTTATGCTTTCCCACTGAAAATAATTTCTGGTATAAAAAGGAGCCTCTAATAAACCACACAAATGTAAAAGTAAAACCCAATAAGTAGTACAAGTTGCGTGAATAATTATGTAATACCCTAAAACCAAGAGCCCCCCAAAAAGGGGGCTCGATACAAACTGAAATCACAAACACAAACCGTTTAGGCGAATTGAGCACTCGCCTTATCAATCGGGCTTTTTGCCTTCAAGAAATGTATTTAAAGACTCTATGTCACCAATATTGTTTTCGTTGCTTTTTACCGTATATGCGCTGTAAAAGGATTCCACATCTGCAATAGGATTGGGCATATCCATATTGCGACGGAGGTAGGCCGGAACGGTTTCAAACTCGCTGTTAGGATCGGAAGCATTAACATTAAAGGACAAACTCCTTAGTTTAGCAATACGATCCATAGCCCGGCGCCTTAGTTCTTCTGTTTCGTCCTGCAAAGCAGGCTCCTCAACCGAAGTATTCATGATGGGCTGAGTTGGTTGTACAACCGGCTCCTCCGCCGCTTGATGATCATCTTTAACTACCAATTGCATTTCTGTGGCAGGATCTTCCTCCTGTACTGATCGCTGCAATGGTGTCTGATAATCCATGGAATGTTGTTCGGTCTGCTTTTCCTCCACATAAATTTGTGCAGGCTTTGCAAGGTATCCTCCGGAATTCAGAGTCGTATTTTCCGAGGTTGATTCCGATTTTTTTACTGTTGCTTGGTCCTCCTCGTTTACAACAGTTATTGAAGAGTTGTGATCATTGAAGGCCAATGCTTCAAAATCTAATGCTACCGAAGCAACCTGGTCTGAAGAAGATGAGATCTCAAAAAATATCGGCTCGTTTTTATTTTCCTCGTCCTTAGCTGTTACTGCATTTTTTTCTTCTTCCGTAAGGTATACTTTTAGTGTGGGCATCAACTCGTCCTGAATTTGAATTTCATTAGAAGCAACAAAAAGCATTTCCTGTTTCTCCGTAGCCGGGGCAACAGTAGTTTCATCTGCAGGTATAGGCGTTGATGTTGTTGCATGAGCTGTATCCACATCTAACTTCAACACCACTTTCTCGTTTTCTGCTTTTTTTCTAAGCTGATTTTCTTTATCAAATGGATTTTTGTGGTCAAAACCGGTAGCAATTAAGGTAATGCCAATCTGGTTTCCAAGGGTATTGTCGTAACCAAGTCCAAGAATCACATCGGTATCTTCGCCGGCCTGCGACAACAAATAATTTTGAATCACTTCAACTTCATCCATGGTAAATTCATGCTCACCCTCAGCACTGTTGATGTTGATTAAAATCCACTTCGCGCCTTTAATTTCACTATCGTTCAACAATGGTGAAGTCAATGCTGATTCAATAGCTGTTTGTGCTCTGTTTTCACCTTCTGCAGCAGCACTTCCCAGAATAGCAACACCTCCGTCTCTCATTACCGTACAAACATCGGCGAAGTCAACATTAATTTGACCGGTGCTGTTGATCACATCTGTAATACATTTGGCTGCAGTTGCCAATACATTATCTGCTTTGTTGAAAGCCTCTTTCATTTTAAGGTTTCCGAACTGATGGCGCAACTTGTCGTTGCTGATAACAAGCAAAGTATCTACATGGTCTTTTAGCAAGTTTATTCCTTCTTCCGCCTGGGCAATTCTCTTTTTTCCTTCATAAGCAAAAGGAGTAGTAACAATACCTACGGTAAGGATGTTGAGGTCTTTACAAATTTTTGCAATGATTGGTGCACCTCCGGTACCGGTACCGCCTCCCATTCCTGCTGTGATGAATGCCATTTTGGTATTCACTTCCAGTATTCTTTTAATTTCCTCCAAGCTTTCCTCGGTAGCCTGACGACCAATAGAAGGATTAGCGCCTGCACCAAGACCCTGAGTAAGGTGCGGTCCGAGTTGAATTTTGTTGGGGACTTTACTTAATGCTATAGCTTGAGCGTCAGTGTTGCAAATGATGAAATTCACTCCTTCTATGTTTTGAGAGAACATGTGATTTACAGCATTGCTTCCGCCTCCGCCAACTCCAATTACTTTTAAAATGGAGGATTGTTCTTTTGGCAAATCGAAATGTATCATAATCTGGGTGTATTAATGGTTAGTAAGTAAGAGTTGATTTAGAATCCTGTATCGCCTTCCTCTTTAAACATTTCAAGAATGTTGTTTTTGAAGGAGTCCATGAACTCTTTCAATGTTTTACGTTTTGTTACTGGAACACCTTGAGCTTCCATAGCGGCGATTTCTTCTGCTGTTGCAACCTCATCTATATCTGCACCCTCCAATTCACTTATTTTGATGAAGTTATCCGCCATCTGTCTGTTCTTGTTTTCAAAATCGTTGTATCCTTTTAAAATTAAACCGATACAAGTGCTGTACATTGGCATTGCCAATTCTTCGCTGTGGTCACCTCCAAGATGTTCATTAGGGAAACCAATTCTTGCATTCAATCCGGTTTGGTATTCAGTTAATTGCAAGAGGTGTTTCAATTGCGAGCCACCACCTGTAAGGATAATTCCACCATTGAGGTTTCTGTTGTCTAACCCTGCTTGCTTTAGGTGATAAGAAACAAAATCCATGATCTCGCTCATTCTTGCCTGAATGATATTTGCAAGGTTTTTTACCGAAATTTCTTTCGGCGACATTCCTTTCAAACCAGGAATAGTGATAAAGATGTTTGATTTGGTTTCATCGCTCAATGCACTACCAAATTGTACTTTCATTGCTTCCGCTTGCGACCTCAAAACTCCAAGCCCCAACTTGATGTCGTTGGTGATGTTCTCACCACCAAAAGGAATCACTGCTGTATACTTCAAAACGCCTTCATAGAATATTGCTAAATCCGTAGTTCCACCTCCTATATCAACTATAGCCACACCTGCTTCAAGATCCTGCTCACTCATTACAGCTGCTGCCGATGCTAATGGCTGCAACACCAAATCTTTGGTTTTCAAGCCAGATTTTTCTACACTTCTGTTGATGTTTCTGATCGCATTTTTATCGCCGGTGATGATGTGGAAATTAGCACCAACCTTTACGCCACTATAACCAATTGGATTTGGAATATTTTGGAAGTTGTCGACAGTAAATTGTTGAGGGATAACATCAATAATCTGATCGCCCAACGGGATATAGGTGCGGTACTGATCAGCAACCAATCTGTCAATTTCATCTTGTCTGATTTCTTCCTCAATCGACTGCCTTACGATATCACCTCTTGTTTGAAGACTTTTAATGTGATGACCTGCAATACCCACATAAACCTCTTTGATGTCGAGGCTTGGGTTGGATTCATAACATTTTTCCAAAGCAGCCTGAATGGCCTTGATGGTTTGGTCTATGTTCAAAACCATTCCATGTTCAACGCCATTGCTGTTGGCTCTTCCAAAACCAAGAATTTCGAGTTTGCCAAATTCGTTTTTACGGCCGGCAATTGCCGCAATTTTTGTAGTACCTATATCAAGGCCTACAATGATGGGTTGTTCGTGATGCATAGTGGTGGGGTTTGTGTTGGTTTGTATTGTTTGTTCGTTTAATGACATGAGTTTTATTTTAAGGTTTTTTAGTCGGCTTTGATTTGTTTTGAGTGGCGCTTGAGCTATTGTTTGTTTTCACTCCTTTAGTATTATCAATTTTGTTTACTGCCGGTATTGCTTTTGGGGAATTGGATTTAGAAGCATTTCCTTCTGTTGTTTTTGGCAATTGAACCGGCTCTTCATCGCTGCTGTCTTCACGAGAAAACGACTGTAAAATCAAAGAGATATCGTTGTCTTCAATTTCATTTAGCTTAGAATGATTTCTTAAAGTATCTGATGCCATTTTAGATGAAAATGCTGCAAGTGTTTTCATGATTTGCAATGTTCTTAGGGAATCTGCAATGATATCCTGCTTTCCTCTTATAGAGGCAACAACCTGGTTTCTGAACTGAAGATCTATTTTATTGTATTTGCTCCAGCCTTGTATCGGAATTACTTTTGAATAGAACAATTTGAACTTCTCGAATTTGTTGAACATGTCTGTACTATCTCCAAAAACTACCATTTGATCGCCCAGCTTTGGTATCAATTCAAAATTTCCTTTTTTGTCTATATCAATTTGATCTATCATTGACATCAAAAATGCGTCTTTAACTATGTGGCTACTCATGGCACTTATAGAAGAAAGCAAAGCAGTATCTGCTTTCGTAGGATTACTTTGGAGTAAAGGGTAATTGGTAAAGACAGGCAGACGAGCAGTGTGCTTTGGACTCAATGGCAAAATCTTTATGGTCTCATCTATATAAAAAGACTTTCCATCTACAGTAAAGATTCTGGCTAGAGGCTCTCTTTCATGAACATTAACTTTTAGAATTCCCTTGTTGTCAAAATAAATAACAGCTTTGTTTAACCACACTTCTTTAAGCAATTCGCTTTCCATTTTTTGGATTTTGAATTGATTTATAGGTTTTCCAATGATATTTTCAGAGGCATATTTTTTTATGATAGAAGTAATATCTTGTTTGTCAACAAAAAAATTGGTGCTTGCCCCCTGTATATCAATTTCAATACCTGTGCATATTGCATTTTTCTTTTGATTGAAAGCATAAGCCATGATGGTTATAGTGCCTGCACCTAATACAGTCCATAACAACACCAACATGATTTTTTTCCAATTTATGTTCTTAATCAACTTCATTAGACTTATGCTTTCGACATCAAAATTTGTTTTACCGGCTCTACCATTGCATCTATATCTCCTGCTCCTGCCATAATTAAAAGTTCAGGGTTTTGCTCTTTTTTCAATGCATCCAAAAATGCTTCTTTTGATACACAAGTTGCTTTGTCCTTTAAACTGTCTTGCACCAACATTTCACTGTTTACTCCCTCAATAGGCAATTCTCTAGCCGGATAAATAGGAAGTAGAAAGAGCTTGTCATTTTTTTTCAAAACATTTGAAAATCCTTCCGCAAAATCTCTTGTTCTACTATATAAATGTGGCTGAAAAACCATAGTACATCTTTTCTGAGGAAACAAACCTTTTACACTGTCAATCAATGCTTCCAATTCTTGGGGATGATGTGCGTAATCATCTATCATTACCAGGTTTTCAGTTTTGATGATGTATTCAAATCTTCTTTTTACTCCTTTAAAAGCAGCAACCGCTTCTTTTATAAATTCATCTTCTATTCCTAATTGTCTTACCGACACAATAGCTGCTATGGCGTTTTCGATATTGTGCAAACCACCCATATTCAACTTGAAATCGGCAATTGTTTCCTTTCCAATACAAAGATCAAAACGGTATGCGCCAGACTCTATCCTGATGTTCTTCGCGTATGCATCTGCTGCCTCATCCTCTAAACTGTATGTTACTACTCTGGTATTTTCATAATCCTCTTTATTTAAAAGTCCATGTTTTGCAACAAGCAAGCCACCCAACTTAACCTTACGAGTAAACGCTATAAAAGCAGTTTTAAATTCTTCCGCTGTTCCGTATATGTCAAGATGATCAGGATCCATAGCTGTTACCACGGCAATGTCTGGACTCAATTTTAAAAAACTTCTGTCGTACTCATCTGCCTCAGCAACACATACATTCTTTTCACTAGTCCAGAAGTTGGTGTTGTAGTTTGAAGCAATTCCACCCAGAAAAGCGTTACAGCCATAACCGGTATGTCTCAAAATATGAGCAATCATGGTGCTTGTGGTAGTTTTTCCATGAGTACCAGCAACACACAGGTTAAAAGCACTCTCCGTTATCAATCCCAACACCTCGCTTCTTTTCAATAAAGGATATGCATTGTTTCGGATATAATTCAACTCCTGATGATTGCTTGGAATGGCAGGAGTATAAATCACCAAACTCGCATTCTGATCTACAAATTGAACATCATCATCATAATGAACTGAAATGCCTTCTGCAAGCAATTGCTTAGTCAACGAGGTTTCTGTTTTATCGTATCCACTAACTTTTAAACCCCTGCTGTGAAAATACCTTGCTAGCGCACTCATGCCTATGCCGCCAATACCAAGAAAGTATACACTCATCCCTGAGGTGTTCCCTTCAGAAACCTTGCTGAAAAATAATTTAATATCGTTGTTAACTAGGCTCAACTTATTATTTTGATGATTTCTTCCGCTACTCTTTTGTCAGCATCAGGAATAGCAAATTTTACAATGTTGTTTTTCATGCGCTCTTGCTCAGCTTCGTTGTTCATCAATGCGATCAAAGCAGGAATTAATTTTTCTTTTGCTTCTTTGTCATTTACCATCAATGCTGCATTTTGTTGAACGAGCTTCATAGCATTTGCAGTTTGATGATCTTCTGCAGCATGAGGATAGGGCACAAAAATCACCGGCTTGCGAACTATACTCAGCTCAGAAACCGACATTGCTCCGCTTCTGCTGACTACCACATCTGCAGCTGCATAAGCACAATCCATTCTTTGAATAAAATCGTTCACTTTCACCATCGAATTGTTTTCTGTTGCCTTTTTTGCAGTATCATAAAAAGGGATACCTGTTTGCCAAATGAGTTGAATATTATTTTTTTCAAGCAAATCAAGGTTTTCTTTTACTGCTTCATTGATGCTTTTAGCACCCAAACTGCCTCCTATAACCAGAAGGGTTTTTACATTGAACTTTAAGCCAAAGTGATTAAGTGCGGTTTGTTTATCGATACTACTGTTTACAATAGCTGAGCGAACCGGATTGCCGGAAATAAATATTTTCTCTACAGGAAAAAACTTTTCCATTCCTTCAGTTGCAGTAAATACTTTGGTTGCTTTCTTAGCTAAAAGCATGTTACTTTTTCCGGCGAAAGAATTTGCTTCATGAATAAAAGTGCTAATGCCTTTTGATTGTGCAAATTTCAAAACAGGAAAAGTAGAATAGCCTCCCACGCCTACAACAGCATCAGGTTTGAACTTTTTGAAAATTTGTGCAACCTGAAAAAAGCTTTTTAATAGCTTGAAAGGCAAGCCGACATTTTTAAACCAATTGCTTCTGTTGAAGCCTGCGATATCAATCCCTTCAATAGCGTAACCTGCCTGAGGCACTTTTTCCATTTCCATTTTTCCATTTGCACCAACAAAAAGGAAAACAGCATCATTCAACTGTTGCTTAATTGCATTTGCAATTGCAACAGCCGGAAAAATATGGCCCCCGGTTCCGCCACCTGCTATGATAAACTTTTTAGACATTATGCAACTGCTGTATTAACTTCTTCTTTCTTGTTTTCTTCTGTTTCTTTTGCTGTGTTACCTTCAAGCTGCTCCACGTTTCTGGCTACACTTAATATGATTCCGATAGACACACAAGTGAAAATAAAACTGCTTCCTCCCATACTTATCAAAGGCAACGTAACACCAGTGTTTGGAAACAGGCTGACATTCACTCCCATATTAACTATCGCCTGTATAACAAGCGTGAAACTTAAGGCTAGCGCTAAGAATGCACCGAAAGCAAAAGGACATTTTCGGTAAATACGAATACACCTGAATAAAAACAGCAGATACATCAATAGCATAAATGACGCACCTATCAATCCGTATTCTTCAATGATAATGGCGAAAATAAAATCACTGTAACTGTGAGGAAGAAAATTTCTTTGCACACTGTTTCCTGGCCCTCTGCCCAACCAACCACCATTGGCAATGGCTATTTTTGCCTGATTGATTTGATAGGTTTTTTCATTGTCTTCACTGCCATCAGTGAACATGAATGTTTGTATTCTGCTTATCCATGTTGGAATTCTGCCACTGCTCATAAACTCCGGTAGATTTTCCGACTTATGTGTTGTCTTATTATAAGTGCTTGCAGCAACACTGATCAGAAATACCACAGGTATCAAAGCTATTCCAATGGTTAAAAGTATATGCCTTGTTTTTACACGTCCGATGAACATTAGCATTATACTTGTGCCACCTATTAGTATAGCAGTTGAAAGGTTTGCAGGTGCGATAAGCATGCAGATGATACCAACCGGAATAATCAAAGGCAGAAAACCTTTGGTAAACGATTTAATTGATTGTTGCTTTCGGCTGAGAATCCGGCTCATAAACATAAACAAAGAGAGTTTTGCCAGATCTGAAGTTTGAAAAGTTTGATTGATGATTGGAAGTTTTATCCATCTGCTTCCTTCATTCAACTGAACTCCCATGAAAAGGGTATAAATAAGTAAAGGGATAGAAATCAAAAATGCTATCAATGCCACTCTGTAATAAACGGTGTAATTAACACGATGAGCAAAATAAATAATTACAAATCCCCCGGCAATTAGACCAAGCTGTTTAAACAAATAGCTTTCGGTTGAACGACTAAATCTATATGCCAGAGATCCTGTGCTGCTGTACACGAGCAATAGACTGGCCATCGTTAGAACAATTACAATAGTCCAAATAACTTTATCGCCTTTTGTTTTTTTAACGATATTGCCACTCATCTCCCCAATACCTTTTATGGGAGTAACCATACTAAGTTCCTCTTTGCTTCCTAAGGCGCTAAACCAATCTTTTATCTTACTAATTAATTTCATTTTCGTTTACAACGAAGGATTTTTATAAATTTCTAACTGCTTGTCTGAACTGCATTCCTCTGTCTTCATAATTCTTAAATAAATCAAAGCTGGCGCATGCCGGGCTCAATAAAACGGCCTCTCCTTTGTTGGCAAATTGAAAAGCAGTATTTACAGCTTCTGCAGCGGAATCTGTGTCAATTATCAATGGAATGATGTCTTCAAAAGCTTCATGTATTTTTTGGTTGTCTGTACCCAAACAAACAATCGCTTTAACTTTTTCCTGTACAAGTTCTTTGAGCAATTCATAATCATTTCCTTTGTCAACTCCACCAAGAATAAGAATTACAGGTTTAGTCATGCTTTCCAAAGCAAACCAAGTACTGTTTACGTTGGTAGCCTTACTGTCGTTGATAAATTCAATCCCTTTAATGGTAGCCACAGATTCCATTCTGTGCTCAAGACTTTGAAACGTTTGAAGCGCTTCTCTGATTTTTTCTTTTCTGATGTCGATGGCAATAGCAGCCAAACTAGCGGCCATACTGTTGTATTGGTTGTGTTTGCCTTTTACAGCAAAGTCCTCAACACTCATTTGCATCTCTTCACTTTTCCATTTCAAATACATTTTTGCATTTGTCAAATAAGCACCTTGAGGAAGTTCTTTACGCATAGTTATCGGGGCGGGGGTTGATTTAATGGGGTATTGGTTAATGTTATTAGCAGTCGTCTCATCATCCATGTTATAGATAAATACATCGCCTTCTTGCTGATTTCCTATAATCCTGAATTTGCTCGATATATAATTGTTGATGTTATAATCGTACCTATCGAGATGATCCTCTGTTATATTGGTAAGTACAGCTACTTTCGGTCTGAAATTTTTGATATCATCCAGCTGAAAAGAACTCACTTCAACAACGTACCATTCTTTGGGATCTGTAGCTACCTGTCGTGCGAAAGAGTGACCGATATTCCCAACAAGTGCGCAATTTTTTTCGGCAGTTTTACAAATATGATAAGTTAAAGCAGTTGTTGTGGTTTTGCCATTACTACCAGTAATAGCTATTACCTTGCTGGCACCTATATACCTGAAAGCGAATTCCACTTCGCTGATGATGGAAATGTTTTTGGCCCTGATTTTTTGAATGATGGATGCTTTTTCAGGAATTCCCGGACTTTTAATTACTTCATCGGCAGACAATACAAGCTCTTCTGTATGTCCGTTTTGCTCGTAACTGATGCTGCCTGATTTTAGCTCAGTTTCAAACTTTGGGGAGATAGCGCCTGCATCTGATACAAAGACATCGAAGCCACGTTGCTTAGCTAGCAATGCTGCTCCTACTCCACTTTCTCCTGCGCCCAAAATAACAACTCTTTGCATCATCAGATAAAAAATTCAATACAACAGCATTCGCAAAATTGAAGCCATGACTATTGGCTCAGCGAAGTGCTGTTTTCCGTTAGGTAATGTTTTGTTAGTTTTCGGGTCGAATTAAAATAGGTTCTTCAATGGTATTGACATTTACAGGATATTTTTCCCACTAAAAATCAAATTCAAAAAAAATGGTTCTTCAAAAGCATTGAATTTAATGGGTTATTCGTTTTCAAATGGTTGGGGATATTGATTATATTGGATATGGTTTTTTACTATCTTAATTTCAGTGTTACTATTGCCATGGCTACACTCAATATGGTTACAATCCAGAATCTCACAGCAATTTTACTTTCATGAAACCCTTTTTTCTGGTAATGATGATGAAGCGGACTCATCAAGAAAATTCTTCTGCCTTCACCATATTTTCTTTTGGTGTATTTGAAATAGGAAACCTGTATAATCACACTTAGGTTTTCAACTAAAAAAACCATACAGAAAATAGGTATAAGCAATTCTTTTCTAACAATAATGGCAAGTGCGGCAATGATTCCTCCAAGTGCGAGACTTCCTGTATCGCCCATAAAAACCTGTGCAGGATAAGAGTTGTACCAAAGAAAACCAATACACGCACCAACGAAAGCGGCAATAAAAATGGACAATTCTCCCAGGTTGGGTATGTACATGATGTTGAGGTATTCAGCAAACTTGATGTTTCCACTCACATATGCGAAAATGCCCAAACAAATTCCAATAATTGCACTCACGCCAGTCGCTAGTCCATCAAGACCATCTGTAATATTAGCTCCATTAGAAACAGCGGTTACAATAAAAATCACAATAGCGATGTAAATGAGATAGGTGTAATCTTCCATACTTTTAGGAAGCAATCTTGCATAATTGAACTCATGGCTTTTTACAAAAGGAATGGTAGTAATTACATTCTTTGCGTTGGTGAAAACTCTTTTTTTACCATCAACTACTATAGTATCAAACTTAACCTTTGAAACACTAGCTGAATCTGCAACAATAGTTCCTGCAACAACTTCACGCTTCACCACCACATTCGGATTGAAATAAAGGGTAGCACCAACGATTATTCCCAACATTACCTGACCGAATATTTTAAACTTACCTGCTAACCCGTCTGCATTTGTTTTTTTATAGTCAATTCCTTTTTCCTTTGCAATTTTTTTGGATCTGATTTTAAGCATATCATCAATGAATCCAATAGCTCCCAACCAAACTGTACAAAGCAGCATCAAACGAATGTATACCTTATCAAGGTTGGCCAACAACAATGTTGGAATCAATATCGCCAATATGATAATGATGCCGCCCATTGTAGGTGTTCCTTGTTTTTGCTGCTCTCCTGCCAATCCTAAATCTCTTACCGTTTCACCCAGTTGTTTTTTCTGAAGAAAAGCAATCAGTTTTTTGCCGTATACCGTTGTAATGACCAATGAAAGTATCAATGCAAGCATCACCCTGAAAGTGATGAACTGAAAAAGCCCTGCACCGGGAAAGCGGTAGTGCTCATTTATCATCCATTGAAACAAGTGGTACAACATTTTTTATTTCTTTTATCTTTCCAGCAAATCAAAAGTTTCGCTCAAAACTTTTTTATCATCAAAAGCATGTTTAACTCCGTTAATCTCCTGGTATTTTTCATGCCCCTTTCCTGCAAGCAGTAAGATGTCTTTTTTATCACACAAACTCACAGCCGTTTTTATGGCTTCTCTCCTGTCAGGAATGGACAAATATTTTTTTCTGGCCACAACGTTCACCCCTGCTTCCATCTCTCTAATGATGGCAGCTGGATCTTCAAAGCGAGGGTTGTCAGAAGTAAACACAACTTTATCAGAATGAAGGCATGCCACTTCAGCCATTACAGGTCTTTTTGCAGCATCTCTGTTTCCTCCGCAACCCACAACAGAAACTATTTTTTGATCTCCTTGCCTTAATTTTTTTAATGTTGCTAAAACATTCAGCAAAGCATCAGGTGTGTGAGCGTAATCAATAATTCCAATAATTTGATCTTTACTGCTCATCAAATAATCAAACCTTCCCTCCGCACCTGTCAAAGAACTTAATGCTTCAAGAATATGATGTTTTTCTTCTCCCAGAAAAAAGGCTGTTGCATATACGGCAAGTAAATTATAGGCATTAAACTCTCCTATCAATTTAAAATGAACGTCAATGTCATTGATGCTCATGTGCAATCCTTCCAAACTATTGTCGAGTAGTTTCCCTTTTACATCCGCTAGGGTTTTAAGGCTGTAGTATTTCTTTTTTGCTGAAGTATTTTGCAACATCACTGCTCCGCGCTTGTCATCAGCATTGCTAATGGCAATACAATCAGAAGAAAGCTGATCAAACCATGATTTTTTTACCCTAATGTATTCTTCAAAAGTTTTATGGTAGTCAAGATGATCGTGTGTAATGTTTGAAAAAACAGCAGCAGCAAAATGGAGCCCTGCAATACGTTGTTGATGAATGGCATGACTGCTGCATTCCATAAAAACATGAGTGCAACCCTGAGCCTTCATGTTGTTCAATAATTCATAGAGAGAAACTACATCTGGAGTAGTATGTGTTGATTCGAGTATTTGATCGCCAATTCTATTGTGTATGGTGCTGATTAACCCGCAACGATAACCCAAAGCGCTAAACAATTTCCAAAGCAGAGTAGCGATTGTTGTTTTGCCATTGGTTCCTGTAACACCCACGATTTTCATTGCTGAATCAGGCGAGTCATAGAAATTGTTGCATATAGTACCAGCCGCTGTTGCTGCATTGGCTACACGTATATAAGTAACACCACTCACTTCCTTATCCAGCACCACATCTGTTACTACAGCTACCGCTCCTTTTTGAATGGCATCTTTGATAAAGTCATTACCATCAACCTGAGTTCCCGATA
>CANHMN010000018.1 GCA_947461645.1 Chitinophagaceae bacterium
GAGTGCAACCCTGAGCCTTCATGTTGTTCAATAATTCATAGAGAGAAACTACATCTGGAGTAGTATGTGTTGATTCGAGTATTTGATCGCCAATTCTATTGTGTATGGTGCTGATTAACCCGCAACGATGACCCAAAGCACTAAACAATTTCCAAAGCAGAGTAGCGATTGTTGTTTTGCCATTGGTTCCTGTAACACCCACGATTTTCATTGCTGAATCCGGCGAGTCATAGAAATTGTTGCAAATAGTACCAGCCGCTGTTGCTGCATTGGCTACACGTATATAGGTAACACCACTCACTTCCTTATCCAGCACCACATCTGTTACTACAGCTACCGCTCCTTTTTGAATGGCATCTTTGATAAAGTCATTACCATCAACCTGAGTTCCCGATAATGCAATGAAGCAACTTCCGGGGGTAACTTTCCTGGAATCTGTTTGCAGATTCTTTATCTCTATTTCAGTGTCACCTGAAACAGAAAGTAAGTTAACCTTATAAAGTAAATCCTTCAGCATATCAATTGGCTCAGTTGAGCATTATTAAAACTTTTTGTCCTTTTGTAAAACTTGTTCCTGCAGGAATACTTTGGCTTACCACTTTCCCTTTTCCGGATGTAATGGTGGTAAGACCTTTGTTTTCCAATAAATAAATAGCATCCTTTAGCCCCATTCCTTTAACATCAGGCATAACGTTTACCTGTGTAGCCAACTGGTTTGGGAAACGCATAACAGCAGCATTTGCTTTATACATAGAGCTTCTCCATGACCCTGGTTCTTTCATAGAATCAGAATAGGGAATTTTCAGGTTAGTAAAAATGGTTTCTAAATCGCTCTTGACACCAACATAGTTATATACTGCTGAATCAATTACAATGTTTGATTTCTTTATAGGCTTGGAAAGACAATGAGAATATATTTTGTCGCTGATAGCTTTAAAAACTCTTCCCGACACATCCGCACCATATATTTTCTTTGACTTTCTTGTATTTTGAATAACCACAGCCATAGAATATTTAGGATTATCAGAAGGGAAATAACCAATGAAAGACGCCTGATAAATTTTATTTCCTTTGTTGTATCCCTGATTGTTGTTTGCCGTTACAGCAGTCCCTGTTTTACCGGAAATGGAATAAACAGAATCATAAAGTATTCTGTGTGCAGTTCCGTGCAAACTGTCAACTACAGCTCTAAGGCATTCTTTCGCCTGAAGTAAAGTTTCGTCGCTGCAGATTTTATTTACAAGGACTTCAGGCATTATTTTTTTAACTTCAATGCCATATTCCTTAACAGCACTTACGAGATAAGGCTTCATCATTTTGCCATTATTGGCTACAGCATTATACAGCATGAGCATGTGTAGTGGTGTTACCAATTCTTCATAACCATGTGCCATGTATGGGATGGTAGTTTTGCCCCAACTTTTGCTTTTCGGACTTTTAATGGTTGGTCTTCCTGAAGTGGCAACAATATCGATACCGGTCATCTTGTTGAGGCGAAATTTATCCAAATGAGCCCACCATTTCATTGGATCAGATTCGTAGTATTGATTAGCCAATTTGGCAAATGCAACATTGGAGCTTCTGGCAAAAGCATCTTTAATAGTGATGGTACCAGTACCTAGGTGTGAATCTTTAATTCTCAATCCATAAAATCTTTTTTGTCCACCTTCGCAATCCACTAAAGTATTAGTAGTAACATACTTATCTTCCAAAAGTGACAACAATGTAACCAACTTGAAAACAGATCCAGGTTCAGTTGCTTTTCCAATACCATAGTTGAGGTCTTCAATGTAGGTGGAGTCGGGTTGCATACCGAGATTTGCAATAGCTTTTATTTTTCCAGTTGCGGTTTCCATAACGATAACCGTTCCGTGTTGAGAGATGTTGTCAACCATCATCTTCATCAATTCTGTTTCCGCAACATCTTGAATGTAAGTATCAAGTGTTGTTATAATATCCTTTCCATTTTCCGGATCTACTTCCGCACCTTCAACAGGCATGTAAACGCCTGCGGCATACCTCATCAAACGCTGACCTGTACTTCCTCTCAATAAACTGTCATAAGATTTTTCAAGACCAACATTTTTGGTGGAATCTTCTCTAGAAAGGCCAATGGTTCTGTTGGCCATCAACACATAAGGATTGATGCGCTTGTCTTTTGTATCAAAAATGAAACCACTTTTGTTTTTACCTAATCTAATCAACGGGAAATTTCGCATGGCCTGGTACTCTTCGAAAGAAATTTTTCTTTTGAGGAGGTAGTAGCGTAGTTTTTTGGTATAAGACAAATCGAGTTCAGCTCTGTATTCTTCAACAGATTTATCGTTGAAGAGGGTATTCATAGCAATGGCGAGAGAGTCTATATTTTCTTTAAATCTTTTTCCGTCTTTTTCCCTTAATCCCTCTGCGCCAAAATCAACATAAACATCATAAACAGGAACAGAGGTGCTTAGTATACTTCCATCTTCACTGAAGATACTGCCACGCTCTGCGCTAATGGGCATGTATTTGAGGTGTAAGCTGTCGCCGATGCCTTTCCAATATTTTCCTTGAACTGTTTGTATGTAAAATGCTCTACCTATTACTAAGGAGCCGAGAAGTATCATGCTGATAAAGCATAGGTATACTCTCCACAAAATGTCTTTCTTAATTTCCAATTTTACAAGCAGCGTTAATCATTACAGAATCTATTTTATGTTTACTTAGGGTTTGGATTGGAGGGTATCGTTTAAAACCATTGGTGGCTCTTTTACTTCTTTCAGTCCTAGCGGTTCTACTACTTTGAGAAGTTCGCTCGCTTTACTTCTGAAAATAACTTCGCTTTTAATTGTTTTGTATTCATATTCTAGCTCTCTAACATTTTTTTCCCCCTCACTGATTTTACGAGTGAGCTTGTCTGCATAATGACCATTGTATATATACAAAATGGCTAGTAATGCGAGATAGAATATGAAGGGTATGTTTTTTACAATTGCTGCGTAGTTGAATATTTTTTTGAATTCCAACTTTTCACCCGACAATTGTTTCTTTTCTTTTTTTTCGCTCATTACTGATCGTTACTTTTTTCGGCCACTCTTAGTTTGGCACTTCTTGATCTTGGGTTTTTCTTCAGCTCATCAGTTCCTGCAGTTTTCGGTTTCTTGTTAACAGGCAAAAGAATTTTTGGTGCTGTTGTTCCAAAGACATCGTCTTTTAGCTCTTCTTCATGTGCATTGCATTTGAAAAAATGCTTTACAATTCTGTCTTCAATCGAATGGAAAGTTATTACTGCAATTCTTCCATCGGGATTTAACAACTGAATAGATTGTTCCAAAAGCTCTCTGAGGGCACCTAATTCATCGTTCACTTCAATTCTCAAAGCCTGAAAAACCTGCGCGAAATACTTGTTGGGATTTCCTTTCACAATGGACTGAACTGCTTCCTTAAAACGAGCGATGGTTGATAGCGGGGTCAATGCTCTTTTTTCAACAATCAATCTGGCAAGGGTTTTGGCATTGGTAACTTCCCCGTACTTTTCAAACATTTTGTGCAATTGATGTTCCGAAAAGCTAGCCAACACATCTGCAGCAGTAACAGCTTGTTTTACATTCATCCTCATGTCAAGCGGCGCATCGAAACGAATGGAAAATCCTCTTTCTGCTTCATCAAACTGATGGCTTGAAACGCCAAGATCTGCAAGGATTCCATCTACTTTAGCAACTTGATTTACCCTCAGAAATTTTTTGATGTGCTTGAAATTCTGCGGAATAAAATGCAGCCTCTTGTCGCTAGGGCAGTTGGCAGCTGCAGCCTCGTCCTGATCAAAAACAAAAAGCTTCCCCTGAGGACCTAAGCAGTTGAGTATTGCGCTGCTGTGACCACCACCGCCAAATGTACAATCAACGTAAACCCCATCAGGCTTGATATTGAGGGCTTCTATGGTTTCGTTCAACAATACCGGAACGTGGTATGATTGATTAGAAGCGGCCGTTTCCATATCGTTTGGTTTGATGGCTTTCACGATCTTTTACAATGGTAGCTGATCGTCAATTTTATTCATCACTTCTTGCGCAAGCTTGCTAAAGCCTTCGGGTGTGATGGCATCAAAGAACTGTTGATATTTATCCTTGTCCCATATCTCAATTTTATTGACCGCCGAAACAAGCACGATGTCTTTTTGAAGCGCCGCATATTCCATCAGAGACTTTGGCAACAAAATCCTTCCAGCAGTGTCGGGCTCAATTTGAGTAGCGCCATTCAAGAAATAACGTCTGAACTCTCTAACTTTGGGATCGAAGTCGTTAAGGCGACTGATTTTTTCGTAGAGCGGAGTCCAGGTTTGAAGCGGATAAAGGGTGAGACATTTTTCAAAACCCCTGTTGAGTACAAAAAGAGGCTTTTCCGTTTCGGGCAGCTGCTTTTTGAAGCCGGCCGGAAGCAGAAATCTTCCTTTTGCGTCAACCGTAGATTCATATTCGCCTATGAAACCTAGCATTTAAGGGGATTTTTGGGTTTTTAAATAAATAATCGACACAAATTAACACAATTTCCCACTTTGAGACACCTTTTTGGGCCAACATATTTATCCACAAGTGTATATGGCCTGATTTTACTGGTTTTTTCAGCGAAAAAAGACGTTTTTTTTCCTTTATGGTGTGAATTGATGTGGAAAAGTGTGGATAACCCCGGAGTTTAGGCTAAAATCACGTTGCCAGGGGAAAACTGATGATGAAAGTAGAACCTGAACCTAAAGAACTTTCAGGTTTGATTGTGCCCTGATGAGCCTCTACAACTGATTTTACATAGCTCAATCCTAAGCCGAATCCTTTTACGTTGTGGATGTTACCCGTATGTGCACGGTAAAATTTTTCAAAAATGCGGCTGAGGGTTTCTTTACTCATTCCTATCCCATTGTCTTTGATATACAAAATGAATCTTTTGTTGGCGTTTTTGGTTGAGACAACAATTTTTACCCCTTCTGATTTGGAATACTTAATAGCATTATCGAGCAAATTGGCAATGATGTTGGCGATATGAAGTTCATCAGCCATAATCATGTCTGTTTGGGCATCCAGATGAAGTTCAATGGTTCCGTTTTTTTCTTGAAGAGGGAGGCTTATGTTTTTTACGGCATTGTTGATAAGCTGATGAAATGAAGTTATTTTAAGGTTCAGCTGTACTTCTCTTCTATCAAGCAATGCGGCCTGTAAAATCGTTTCCACTTGTTTGTTCATCCGCTTGTTTTCTTCCTTAATGATGTCTATGAAGTAGCCTGATTTTTCAGGATTGGCAACCACTTTTTCATTTTTCAAGGCATCAACAGCAAGAGAAATGGTAGCCAGTGGCGTCTTGAATTCATGCGTCATGTTGTTGATGAAATCTGACTTTATTTCACTTAATTTTTTCTGACGCAACAACGCCCTTATTGTTAAAAAAAATGCTGTAATGATGATTAAGGTAAAAAGTATGGATCCTAAAATGAACCATAAGATTTCTTTGAATACAATTTGATTTTGATGAGGGACTATTACCACTAAAAACTCTTCTTTAGCCAGGTTCTCAAAACTACTTCCGGGAGGTGGCAATAGTGGTAACGCCACATTGGTATTGTGTGCGGAATCTATAAAATACTTGAAGAAATTATCACTTTGTATCTGATCGCCAACAATGCTGTTGTCTGAAACAGCAAATTCAAACGGAACATCTTCCAGCATGTGCATGTGCATCGACTTCCGAATGATGGCGCCAATTTCATCTTTGGTAAACCTTTGCATGACCGATGGTCGGAGCACCTCCAGCTTCATTTTGTCGTTGGTAAACGTATGTCCTTTAGCTTTATCAAGGTTGAACAAATTGGACTTGTCTTCCATCAATCTTTCTGCCGCCTCTGAAGTGGCAAGAAAGATATTTTCTTTAAGCTGTTTTTCTTTTGTTTTATGTGCAGATGTCAACCATACAAATTGAAAATAAATCAATCCCAGCAAGGAAAGTGTAATCATCACAGCTATGGCGGGAAAGATTTTTTTCATGTATCGGTAGAACCCTTGTTTAAATTTTTAAAAAGATGAATGGCAAAAGTAAAGCAAATCTCATCTTCCTGTAAATTACAGAATATTAGTGGCAAAAGTTTAACTTTCCCGTAAAAGAAAAGAATGGCTGAAATGGATTTTGTTTGTCAATTATTGCCTACTTTAGAAATATGATTTTGCCTGGAGAAAATACTTTGCTCATTGCTGATCCTTTTTTAAAAGACAACCATTTTACACGCTCGGTTGTTTATTTGTGTAACCACGATAAAGAAGGCAGCTTTGGATTTTCACTAAACAAAAGATTTGAGTACAATCTGAATGATTTGGTTGAACATGTTCAGCTTCCCAACATACCTATTTTTGTGGGAGGGCCTGTAGGAAATGACGCCCTTCACTTTCTCCATCGTTATCCTGAACTTATTTCCGATTCGCAAAAAATTAAAGAAGGAATGTATTGGGGTGGCAATTTCAAAGATGTGGTTTCCTTGCTTCATTCCGGACATTACGATCCCCAAAAATTGAAATTTTTTGTTGGATACAGCGGCTGGGGTGCTAATCAACTTCAGGATGAATTGAACGAGAAGAGTTGGTTAATTGCAGAAGCTGACACCAATATTGTTTTTGAAACATCATGCGAAAGCGTCTGGAAAGAAAGCGTGAAAAAATTAGGCAAAGATTACCGCGAAATCATCAACTATCCCATAGATCCTCAACTTAACTAAAACCAAAACTGTCTTGCTTTTTAACTTATTAAAACTTCCTGCAAAAATTGCCATTCGATTTTATTGTAAAGATATTTACATCAATAATCCTGAATTTTTAAAGGCGGAAGGTCCATTGCTCATAGCTTGCAATCACCCCAATTCTTTTCTTGATGCTGTAATTCTTGCTACCTTATTTGACAAGCCTATTTATTCCTTGGCAAGAGGCGACGCTTTTTCCAATAAGTTCACTTCTGCATTGTTGCGTATGCTTAATATTCTTCCGGTATATCGCATCAGTGAAGGAGCCGAAAACCTCAACAGTAATTATGATACTTTTGAATCCTGCAGAAATATTTTTAAAAAGAATGGAATTGTATTGATTTTCAGCGAAGGATTGTGCATCAATGAATGGAAACTCAGGGCATTGAAAAAAGGAACAGCAAGGCTCGCCTTCAGCAGTTGGGAAGAAGGCATCAACCTAACGGTATTGCCTACCGGCATCAACTACCATTCATTCAAATCTTTTGGCAAAAACATACGACTTCAATTTGGAAACCCTTTTACATGGAAAGACCTTGATAGTTGCAAAGGCGATGGCACCGGAATAAAAAACTTCAACGACCTGTTGAAGAAAGAATTGGTAACGCTGGTTGATCACATTGAACCGCACGACAAAACCCTTTTGGCATCTACCTTTCAATTGCAAACGAAACAAAAAGAAAATTGGTTGTTAACTGTTCCTGCATTTGCAGGTAAATGGTTGCATGCTCCGCTTTATTTTCCTGTATGGCGCTTCACAAAACAAAAAGCCGGAAAAAGCGATCACTTTGATTCGATTTTAATTGGGTTGCTTTTTATTTTATACCCAATCCTTCTTTTGTTGTTGTCTTTTTTATGCAGCAGATGGGGAGTTGAATATGCACTGTTGCCTATGGTAATATTGCCTTTTTGCGCATGGGCTTATTTGCAACAAAAAAAGCCACGATGATAACTGATTTCATTGTGGCTTGCTTGTTTATTAATTAAGAAGACATTACTAAAATCTTTTTCCCAAACAAATTCCAAGTCTCGGATATGCATAGGTGATGCTGTTTCCAAACAATCGACCCATACCAAGATAGACTTCACCAACAAAACCATTTCTGGCCAAAAACTTTGCGCCTGCCGCTGCGCCAAATCCTGCATTAATAGATTTTTTCAGGGAATCTGAGATGATCGATCCACTAATGTCATAATAAATTTCTCTTGATTTTTGTCCGATTAAGCCCATGTTGGCTTCAATGAAAAATCCTGAGGCTTTCTTTTCACCAAAATACAACCTTGCGTAAGGCATGAGCTGGTAGCGTAATCTCATGTTCTCTACTTTTTCAAAAGAGTATGCACCTGCTATTCCAAGCCCCATATTGTCGGCAAGATAGCGTTCGTAATTGATCTCGGGTATTCCTGCTATCGCATAAGGAATATTTAAACGGATTTCATTATCGCCCAATTGATTTAAGGCTCTTGATTTTTCAAGCATTTTCTGGTTAGCCGGATTTTGATCTTCATTTTGCTGAGCAAAAGCCGCTATTGAAAAGGCGCACATTACAAGGATGCCAAAAAGTTGTTTCATGGTTTTACAAAATAAAATGAATGAAAATTATTCGAGTTATCGAAAGTACAAATTCGCTTTGAACCCACATGTGTAAAAATAAAAAATCCCGAAAGGAATATTTCTTTCGGGATGTTAATATTTTTTGCTGCCGGTGTATTATTTTTCTTTTACACCCTCTACAAGCACGGTAGCCTTGTTGTTGAGCACTTCCACAAAACCACTTTGAATGGTATAGGATGAAGTGGCATTCTTGTCTTTAAGAATTTTCAACGTGCCAGCCTTCAATGCACTAACCAAAGGCGCGTGTTTATCGAGCACTTCAAACAAACCACTAATGCCAGGCAATTGAACGCCATATACATCTCCGGCAAATACTTTTTGTTCTGGTGTGAGTATTTCTAGTTTCATTGTTATTGTTTAAAGGTTTATGGTTTAAAGTTTATGGTTGGTCGATTGTTGTTTGTAACAACCATAAACACCTAAACCAACAACTTTGAACTTACTACGCACTCGCTGCTGCCATCAATTTCTTACCTTTTTCAATGGCATCTTCCAGATTTCCAACCAAGTTGAATGCAGCTTCTGGATATTCATCCACTTCTCCATCCATAATGGCATTGAAACCACGAATAGTGTCTTCAATTGGAACAAGAACTCCTTTCAAACCGGTAAATTGCTCTGCCACAAAGAAAGGCTGACTCAAGAAACGTTGTACTTTACGCGCTCTTGAAACCACCAATTTGTCTTCGTCGCTCAATTCATCCAAACCAAGGATGGCAATGATATCTTGCAACTCTTTGTAACGTTGTAAAATCAATTTCACGCGGTTGGCTGTATTGTAATGTTCTTCACCAACAATTTGCGGAGTCAAAATTCTTGAAGTTGAATCCAATGGATCTACCGCAGGATAGATTCCCAAATCGGCAATCTTACGGCTCAATACCGTAGTAGCATCCAAGTGAGCGAAAGTTGTTGCTGGAGCTGGATCTGTCAAATCATCCGCAGGTACATAAACTGCCTGAACGGAAGTGATTGATCCGTTTTTGGTAGAAGTGATTCTCTCTTGCATCAATCCCATTTCAGTTGCCAATGTTGGCTGATACCCTACCGCACTTGGCATACGACCAAGCAAAGCCGATACCTCAGAACCTGCCTGGGTAAAACGGAAGATATTGTCTACGAAGAAAAGGATATCTTTTCCTTGTCCGTCGCCTTCACCATCACGGAAATATTCTGCCATGGTCAATCCACTTAATGCCACTCTTGCTCTTGCTCCAGGAGGTTCGTTCATTTGTCCGAATACGAATGTTGCTTTAGATTCTTTTAATCCTTCAAGATTTACAGAACTTAAATCCCATCCACCTTCTTCCATACTGTGTTTGAAGGCATCGCCATAGTTCATGATACCCGCTTCAATCATCTCTCTCATCAAGTCGTTTCCTTCACGGGTTCTTTCACCCACACCTGCGAATACTGATAAACCGCTATATGCTTTCGCGATATTGTTGATCAATTCCTGAATCAATACTGTTTTACCCACACCAGCACCACCAAACAAACCAATTTTACCACCCTTTGCATAAGGCTCAATCAAGTCGATAACCTTGATACCTGTGTAAAGTACTTCTGATGCTGTACTTAGGTTTTCAAATAATGGTGGTTTTGCGTGGATAGCACGACCGCCTTCTTTGCTTACTTGAGGCAATCCATCAATGGCATCACCAGTAACATTAAACAATCTTCCTTTGATGCCTTCGCCGATCGGCATGGTAATTGGCTTTCCGGTGTCAACAACAACGGTGCCTCTAACCAATCCTTCGGTTCCGTCCATTGCAATGGTACGAACGCTGTCTTCACCCAAATGCTGTTGTACTTCAAGCACAAGCTTATCGCCGTTTTCGCGCTTAAGCTCAAGGGCGTTCATGATTTCGGGAAGTTTTGAATCTTTGTCGAATTGCACGTCAACAACGGCACCGATAACTGATTTTATTTTACCTGTATTGGCCATAAAAAGGAATTAGGATGAAAGGTATTTATTTTGGGCGCAAAGGTAAGGGAAGCCAACGGGAATTTGAAAATACAAGGGCTTTTTTTAGCCTTAAAAACTGAAATTTATTCCCCAGAGGGTCTGGTAGTTTTACGATTGGCTATGTAAACCCCAGTTAAAATGATTGATAGACTTAAAAATTGAGGCCAGCCGGCTTTTTCCCCATAAATAAGCCCCCAGCCCAAAGCCACAAAAGGTATTCCGTAAGTAACCATAGAAGAAAAAACAGGGCCTGATTTTTTAATCAGGATGTAAAACAGAAAATTAGCGATAGCTGTACCACCAATACCCAATAAAGCAGAAAACCCGGATGAGACCAAAATGCCTTTGTTGTTGAAATCCAAATCAAAGTATCCCGAAAAATAAAGTGCAGCCAATGCTGGCAATGCGTTAAAAAAAAGAGCCATGGAAACTATTTCTATGGAAGGAATACCCTTGAGAAATCGTTGAACCAAATTGACATTTAATCCGTAGCATAAAGTGGCGGCAATAACCATGAAAATCAAAACAAGGGAATTGTCTGCAGCACCATTGCCTTGACCAAGGTAAAGACCAATACAACCGGCAAAGGCAACCAAAATGCCAGCTATTTTATCGGAGGAAGGCTTCATCTGAAAAAAAAGCGCCCCAGTAATGATGACAAAAATGGGAGTCAGGGAATTAAGGGCTCCCGCCAAAGAGCTGTCGATGCCGGTTTCCGCGATACAAAATAAGTAAGCAGGAATGAGGCTTCCCAAAGCACCTGAAAAAAACACCCAATGCCATTTAGCGAAGGGAATAGACTTAAAACTTCTGAACAAAATAGGCAAAAAAGCCAATCCAGAGGCAACAATACGCAGAGACGCCACCTGAAAAGCTGTGAGGTACAGCAATCCCTCCTTCATTAATATAAAACTGCTGCCCCAAATAAAGGAAAGAGAAATGAACAGCAGCCATTTTTTCCATTGATCGCTCATGCATCGGAAGAATATGGTGCAAAATTGGGTTATTTGTAAGGAAATATTTTATTTATTTTGAGGATTGCTTGGAATGATATCACTATTTTCACCTCATTAACTAACTATTTATGAATTTTATAAAGGAATTTAGGCAGTTCATAGCTCAAGGAAATGTAGTTGAACTGGCTGTTGCCGTTATCATTGGAGCAGCCTTTGGATCAATAGTCTCATCAATGGTTGATGACATCATCACTCCTATCTTGCTTAACCCGGCACTGAAAGCAGCAAATGTAAAAGAAATTGAAAGCCTGAGCTGGGGCGCTATAAAATACGGCAACTTTTTGTCGGCGGTTATTAAATTTATCATCACTTCTGTCGTTTTGTTTTTGATTGTAAAAGCCATGAACAGCATCATCAAAAAAGAAGAAGCCAATACACCTGCAGGACCCTCAACCGAACAATTATTGGAAGAGATCAGAGATTTGCTTAAAAAACAAGACAATTGAATTTTGGAAGACCAACGAAGTAGTTAACTTTGGTCTCCTTATCAGCTAATCAATCAAACACAGAAACATTGAGCAACTCTCCATCATATCAAATTAAACTCGATCAATTTGAAGGTCCATTTGACCTTTTGTTGTTTTTTATTGAGCGTGACGAGTTAGACATCTACAATATTCCCATTACCAGAATTACCAACGATTTCCTGGATCATATCCATCAAACCGAAAAACTCAACATAGAGCTGAGTAGTGAATTTATTCTTTTCATCAGCACATTGATGCGCATCAAAGCCAAAATGTTATTGCCCAGAAAAGAACTTGATGCTCAAGGAAATGAGATTGATCCGAGAATGGAGCTTGTTGATAAAATTTTGGAATACAAAAAATTCAAAGAAGCTTCGATTAAGCTTGCAGAAATGGAAGCAGAACGGATGCTGATGATCAAAAGAGGTAACCTTCAAAAAGAACTGGCGCAGATTGGTGAAGAGGCTGGCGAGGGCACTGAAATACAGGCCGTAACGATGTTTAAGCTGATGAAGGCTTTTGAGAAAGTGATACTGCGTATTCAACAAAGAAACAATAAACCTGTCCATACGGTTGTACAGTACAACTATACCATGGAAGAATGTCGTGATTACATGCTCGACATGGCTTCCAAAGAAAAAACACTTTCATTTGAAAGGATTTTCGAAGTGTGTGAAAACAGAATCCACGCGATATTTATTTTCCTAAACATGTTGGAGCTTGTACAGCAAAAATACCTTCAGATTATCATTGGTGAAGGAAGAAACAATTTCATTATTGAGTTTAATGAAACCAGAGAAGAGGAAGTACACCATCCGTTGACTGATGAAGATTTTAGTCATTTGAATTAGAACCTCACCCCCCAATTTCAAGTTTAATAGTTTTGAGTTTTTGGGCCTCACCCCCAACCCCTCTCCCGAGGGAGAGGGGAGTTTGATTTTTAAGGTTATTGAATAAATCATTGTTACCATTCACCGAATACCTACATTTTACTATCATTACTTTCTTTGTCTTGATACAAAGAAAGTAACCAAAGAAAAATCAAGGCAAACCCGATCGCTCCGCGCGTTTTGCCTGGCAAAGCGCATATCTTTGCCTCACCCCCGAGAGAACAGAGTTTATAGTTTATGGTTTTAAATGCTTTGAGATGCTGATCTACTTCCAATAAAAAAAGGGTGGAATAGTTTTTGTGCCATTTTTACTTTCTACTTTTGCCTTCTAAATTTCAAAGATGAAAACCACAATTTTTAAAGCATCAGACAGAGGCAGTGCAGACTATGGCTGGCTGAAACCCAATTATTATTTCAGTTTTTCCAATTATTATAATCCTCAACGCATTCACTTTGGTGTGTTGCGTGTGTTGAATGATGATTTCATTATGGGTGGAGGAGCCTTTCCTTCGCATCCGCACGACAACATGGAAATTGTAACCATACCCCTAACAGGTGCAGTTCATCATAAAGACAATACCGGAGGAGAAGGCATCATTAAAGCTGGAGATGTTCAAATCATGAGTGCCGGTTCGGGTATCTTACATTCTGAATCAAATGCATCTGCAACTGATCCACTCACCCTTTTTCAAATTTGGGTATTTCCAAAAATAAAAAACATTCAGCCCCGTTACGATCAGCGCACCTTCAAGGTTGAAGACCGAAAAAACAAATGGCAAATCGTGGTATCTCCGCTCGAAAAAGATGATGCTTTATGGATCAATCAGGATGCAAGATTTGCGCTTTGTAATTTGGATGCAGGACAAGAAATAAGTTATCAAAATGGTTTTGAAAACAATGGTGTTTTTCTTGTAGTCATCAACGGTAGTATTGAAGTGGATGGCATCGTTTTACATAAAAGAGATGCTTTCGGTATAAGCGAAACCAACGCTTTCAAAATCAAAGCTTCTGAAGATGCGGAATTATTGGCGATTGAGGTGCCGATGGGGGTTTAGGGTTTCGACCTCACCCCCAACCCCTCTCCCAAGGGAGAGGGGAGTTTGACTTCATTACTCCCAATACCTTTCCTTAGAAATTACAATCATTCCTTTCTTTGTCTTGATACAAAGAAAGGAACCAAAGAAAAATCAAGGCAAACCCGATCGCTCCGCGCGTTTTGCCTGGCCTGACGCACGAATTCGTTGGTGTTATCACCAACGAAAATGAAAGAATTTTTCTTATTGTTTTTTACGTTTTTTTTGAAAACACAATAGCCCACCATTTTAATGGTGGGCTATTAAATTCAATAAAAATTATGCATTCGTTTTAAACGAAGATTTCTTTTGAAATTTTTTGCATCGCCATGTCTCTTATGGCTTCGGCTATGCCGTTGGCATCAATACCAATTTCATCATACAATTGCTTGGGCGTTCCGTGTTCCACCAAACTATCTGGTATGCCTAATATCCTAACATCGGCTTTGTATCCGTTCTCATTCATGAACTCTAAAATGGCTGAACCAAAGCCCCCAACTACTGTTCCATCTTCAACCGTAATAACCTTTGTATAATTGCTGAA
>CANHMN010000019.1 GCA_947461645.1 Chitinophagaceae bacterium
CACCAAGCAATGCTCAAAGCAGCAGTAGAAACACCAAGCTTATTTGCCAGCGCGCCAATCTTTTGTACTTTTTTAATGTTGTCATCGAGCATCCATCTGTCCTTCAGCCAATCAAATCCCTGTAAAGCAAAGCGGCTATTTTTGGGAATGCCATCGTTATACTTACCGCTTAACAGACCTGAAGCCAACGGGCTCCAAATGGTAGTGCCTAAACCTACTGTTCTAAAAATATCCAAATAATCTTTTTCTAGTTTTGTTCTTTCGAACATATTGTATTGTGGTTGCTCCATGGTTGGTCCAATCAATCTGAATTTTTCTGCAACGCGATGCGCTTCCATAATTTCAACTGCACTCCATTCGCTCGTTCCCCAATACAATACTTTTCCCTGTTGTATGAGATGGTTCATGGCTAAAACCGTTTCCTCAATAGGAGTATTTTTATCCGGGCGATGACAGAAATATAAATCCAAATAATCAACTTGCAATCTTTGCAAGGCTTCATTACATGCTTCTACCAAATGTTTTCTGCTGTTGCCAGTTTGATTGGGCTTGTTGTCTTTTCCTCTCCAACCAAAATAGGCTTTTGATGAAACCACAAATGAGGTTCTGTCCCATTTTTTCTTTTTGAGAATTCGGCCCATCATTTTTTCACTTTCGCCTAAAGCATATACCTCTGCATTGTCAAAAAAATTGACGCCATTGTCATAGGCAATACTCATAAGCTCTTCTGCAGTTTTATCGTTGATTTGCTTGCTGAAACTCACCCAGCTTCCGTAAGAGAGCAAGCTTACCTGTAATCCTGATTTTCCTAAACGACGGTATTCCATTGATTTGTTTTTTTATGCTAACAAAAATATTTTAGTTTGGTTGACCTTTAAAGAAGTTATTGTGGAAGGGTAGATGCGGGAACGCTGATGGAGCCCACAGAATTGAGGATGTGCCAGTTTCTGAAATCCTGACTGGCCTCCATTCCTGTTCCATTCAGGGTTTCTGTTTTAGTTCTGATTTTAACCGGCTTGTCGGTGTAAAATTCGCTGCCGGTTCTATTTCTATCCCAATACAACTCATCACAATAAAGCGTGTCTCCCTTTTCCATATTTATAACTACCACACTGTCTTTTAAAAAAACAGTGGTTTGGTATTGCTGGTATTTTCCGTACTTGGCATCAAGCTTGCTTTCTCTTTTCTGCAAAGCATTGTAAAAATCTACGTGTAGCGTGTTGGGAAATACTACATATGGAATGGCTTCCTGTACATTCAGCATCAAGGGGGCTTTTACTATTGCCTTGATATTTCCGCCGATCGTGTAGTTCAATTTGATGTCATACGCTTCCTCAATCCCCATTTTTTTTTGGTTGATGGCTTTTACCTGGGCTTCATCATTTTCGCAAGATACCAGCACCAAAAGGCATTGCAGTAAAAGCAAAAACCGGAAACTGTATGCAGTTGCGTTGTTCATGAAATAAACTTCGTTGAAAGCGATGGGTTAATCGTAGCTTCTTTTCTGAAACCATCTCGCATTCATGGCTATTCCTATGTTGATGCGGGTGATGTTTTCTTTAACGCCCGATGCTACATTGGCTCCTCTTGACCCAATTTCGAAGGAGGTATTCAAGGTTACATATTCTCCTCTCGTTTGAATAGACCTTGGTGTGGTAAGCGGCAAGCTTAATCCGCCGGTGAACACAAGATTGTTTCTGGTTTCATTGATTTTAATGTAGTCGGGACCAAAATAAAATCCTGCACGGTATTTCAAATACTCCACATACTTTTTGTTGGTTGCACCTGCTTTTGAAGGATAATATTCCAATCCTACACGAAGGGTCCACATATCTGTAGTATAATCATTATTCCCGTAGTAGCGGTAGTTGGAAAAAGAGGTCTGTTCAAAATCGGAACCCAATAGCCACTTTTTGTTGTTGGTTTGGTAGGTAAATCCGAATCCATATTTCATGGGCAATACAACCGTTCCTTTGATGTCAGTCACGGAATATATACTGTCTATTCTTACCATGCCTCCCGAAAAATCGAAATCAAAGGTTTGGTTGATGATACTTTGATTGGCGGTAAGTCGTTGTTCCAAATTCACGAATGCACCCAACCTGAGTAGTCCTCTTTTTTTCAAGTTAATTGCATACTGAAATCCTGTTTTTAAAAATATTCCGCGGAACCTGCTGTTCAGTTCATAATCGGACTTGTAAAACTGCACAGAATCGTTAAGTATAGCAGTTTTGGTGCTGATGTCTTTGTTGCCAAAAGTTAGTCCGCTGCTCACCCCAATAGAGAACTCATTCTTATGGCTACCCTTTCCTATTTTTCTGAAACCGGTACTTAAATTGAACTGGCTCATGCCTCCCGTGCCTTCGTACAAATTGTTAATGCTATCTACAGCAGGATCTCTCCTGAAAGATTCAATCTTGTAATTGATCCTGGAAACTGGGGTAAGTCCAAAAGACATGCCCCAGCCTATTCCCCTTTTTTCCATTTTTCTTGTAGCTATAGGAAAGGCTACCTGCAAATAAGAGGTGCTAAGATTTCTGGAAGAAAATTTATCGGAAGTAGTTGAGCTTTTAATGGTTCTGAAATCTACTTCTGCACCAAAATCATATATGGTATTGGAAAAATTTCTGGTGTTGCTTAAGTAACCCAAAGAAGCAGGATTTACCAGGTTGATGTTCAAGGGGGAACCAATCAGGCCATAGTCGGTGTATGCAATCGAAATTCCGCCCATACCTCTGTTAGCAATGTGCTGGTTGGGAACCAGGTCTCCGATTCCATATCTTGAATATGGCGAATTTTCTTGCGCCTTGGTAATCAATGAAAATGCCATTATAAATGTAAGCAGCAGTATTTTCTTTAGCATGTCAGTTGTTGAGTTCGCTTAAAATGTATAGCCCCTTGAAAATAAAATTCGGGTCGGCAAATATCCTGTTTTTAAGTTGACCTGCAAAATAGCTTGAATGACCCCCGGTTAAAACAGCGTTAAAGCTATTGTACTTTTCCGCATATTTTTCTATGAAGCCGTCAATCTCGTGTACAATGCCCCATTCCACACCCGACCTGATATTAGAAGCCGTATCGTAACCTGTTAACGGAGGATTCCATTCTTGCTTTACCAAAGGCAACTTTGCCGTTTCTGTGTGCATTGCCTTAAACCTCATGTTCATCCCCGGAGAAATGGCCCCTCCCAAAAAGGCCCCAAACGTATTGATAAAATTATAAGTAATACAACTTCCTGCAGCTACAACCAGGGTGTTTTGATGGGGAAATTGACTTCTCGCAGCAGCAAGCAGGGCGAGCCTGTCAGGACCAACCGTTTCAGCTTTAGATACCTGAATGCTGAAATTCAACTTGCTTTGATGAGTGAGTTTATGATACTTGGTTTTTGATTGTAACAGGTCTTCCACTCGAACATCATGGTCAGTGACAGAACACAAAATAGAAAAATGGGGTCGGTATTCACTTATGCAGCGCTCAATGGAAAGCAACAATTCATCACCCAAATCAATGGTATGAATGAGGGTACTGTTTTCAAAAACAGCTGCTTTGGAGCGGGTATTGCCAAAATCAAAACAAAGGGTAATCATTCTTTGATGTTGAGTGATCAAAGGTAATGTAATTCATCAGCAAACTCAGTGAAAATGGAAGATGGTCTTTATGATTACGGGTTGAAGAAAATAACAGAATAGCACAATTAAAATGATAGAAACAATGTTCAATACAAATCCTGCAAAGATCATGTTCTTCATTTTTATGTGGCTGCTGGCAAACACTATGGCATTAGGCGGTGTTCCCATAGGCAACATACTTGCGCAACTTGCACCCAGCGTCATCGGGATACCCAACATCAAAGGATCCATATGAAGCGAAGCCGCCATGGAAGAAACAACGGGTGCCATAACTATCACCTGAGCCACATTACTCATCACCTCACTTAAAAAAACAGAAGCGGCAGTAACAATACAAACCATCAGCAATACATTGCCGGTTGCCATGGAAGCCAGTTCATTACCGAACAAATTCATCAATTGAGCATCTTCAAGCGACTTGGCCAGTGCTATACCTCCACCAAATAAAATTAAAATACCCCAAGCCATTTTAGTTGTATCGTCCCAGGTAAGCAATGGAATAACAACGGAATCTGTTTCCTTTTTTCCGCTAGGCATCACAAACAACAACAATGCACCAAACATGGCTATACTGGCATCTTCCAATTCAAAAAGCGACTGGTTAGCATTGATAACATCCTTGAAAACCCAGCATAAAACCGTAACCAAAAAAATACCTGCAACTCTTTTTTCAGGGACAGACATTTTTCCAAGCTTTTTCAATTCGCTGCGAATGTAACTTCTGGCTTCTTCGCTGTGAACAATTTGATTGGGATACAGCCATTTTACAAGTACCCAATACAAGAAAAAAGTCAATACTATGGTGAGTGGCATAAATACCAACATCCAATCGGTAAAGCCAATTGAATAACCGTACTTATCCGAAATGTAATTCACATAGGCCACATTAGGCGGGGTTCCAATGATGGTCCCCAACGCGAAATTTGAAGCATAAGCAAGCGACAACATCAAAACAAGAGAAAAATGCTTCATGCTCTTGTTGTTATCATTGTTGCTGCCAACAACCTGTATCACAGAAAGCGCTATGGGATACATCATCATAGTTGTTGCCGTATTGCTTAACCAAAGGCTTAAAAAACATGTTGCAATGATGAACCCGAGAATGATTCGATTTCCATTGGTTCCGGTGATGTTTATTATGCCTAAAGCTATTCTTCTGTGCAAATTCCATTTCTCAATAGCTATTCCTAAAAAAAAGCCTCCCATAAATAAAAACACTACAGAGTCGGAATAAGATTTGGTAACTTCTTTTACCGAAGCAATATCAAAAAGAGGAAACAACACCAATGGCATAAGCGCAACAACCGGCAAGGGAAGCGCTCCCAATACCCACCAGCTTACCATTAAAACGGCAACCGACAAAACCGTGCTTGATGCAGAAGGAAGAGTGAGCGGATTTACCAAAAGAAAAAAAAGAAACAATCCAATTCCAAAGAGCAAAGCAGATTGGCTTTTGTTTTGCTTAACGAATTTTAAAAGCAGCATGATGAATTTCATTACGAAATGTTTGTGCTTTGAAGGTACGGTTTATACCAACATCCCCAATCGCTGATAAACGTATGCATGGTTTCGATCAAAAATCATTTTCAGTAATCAACAGCACAACAGCAATTATTGAATACTTTTGCATCAATGATGCCAACAATGAAGAGAAAATTCCTTTTTTTTATCAATCCTATTTCGGGCACCAAAAACAAAAAACGGCTTGCAGACCTCATCATCAAAGCTTGTGCAAAGAAAGCCCTGACTTTTGAAATAATGCATACCAATGCAGAAGGAGATTATGCTTTTCTGAGAAATAAAATTTCAACAGAAAACATAACCGATATCGTTATTTGTGGTGGCGACGGAACAGTTAGCACTATTGTTTCTTTTTTGTTACACACTACCGTAAATGTAGGTATCGTTCCTCAAGGTTCAGGCAATGGTTTGGCGCTTGCGGCAGGCATTAGCAGAAATGCAGAAAAAGCGCTTGAAACTATTTTCAACGGGAAGCCTAATTCGGTTGATGGTTTTTTTGTGAACAATACTTTCAGTTGTATGCTCTCCGGATTAGGCTTTGATGCACAGGTTGCCCATGACTTTGCCAAGCAAAAGAAAAGAGGTTTGCTCACTTATATCATGCTGTGCTTTAAGCATTTTTTTTCTTCCAAAAACTATTCCTTTAACATCAATGTAAATGGAACTCGTATAAGTGAGGAGGCGTTGTTTGTATCCGTGGCCAACAGCAACCAGTTTGGAAACAAAGTTACCATTGCGCCAAAAGCGAGTCTTAGTGATGGCTTATTGGATCTTATCGTAGTAAAAAAGACAAACAGATTACTAAGCGCCTTTTACCTTGTTAAACACATTCTACTCGGGAAGATACAAGATGAAGTTTCCATGATGCGTTCATCAAATAAAATAATTTACCTACAATCAGCGAATCTGCAAATTGAAAATGCTCAAAAAGCACCTTTGCATGTTGACGGAGAACCGGTAGAAACTGCTGAAGTCATCGACATCAAGATTGTACCGAATGCCTTTAAACTGCTGCAGTAGCGTGGTTTTTTTTGTGAAGGAAAATCAAAGCTGTTAAACACATCACAATCAACATGGCTGTGAATTGGTGCAATACCCCAAAATAAATAAACGTATTGGGCGCTGTAGAAAATAACAGCGCACTTATTCCCAATGCAATTTGCAGCACAACCAACAACAGCAAAGCGGCATTAAGCCTTTTGCATAACGATGGGAGTTCTTGTTTCAATGAACGTAAAAAATAAACAAACACTAAAACTCCAATAGCATATCCCATTCCTCGATGAATGAAATGAATGGTCAATGGATTGTTGATCAAGTTGTTCAGAAAGCCGCTCTTTTCTCCCATTGCAGTTGGTATCCATTCGCCGTTTATGCTTGGCCAGGATGGTGCAATATTTGCAGCTTTCAATCCGGCCATAAATCCACCATACATCAATTGCACAATAACGATTACCAACAAAGCATACAATAGTTTTCTTGCTGATGCTGAATTTACTTTTTGTTGAAAGGAAGGTAAAAGACTCAAGGCAAACCAAAGCGTATAACTCAACAATGCCAATGCCGAAATGAAGTGCGTGGTAAGCTCAACATGACCAACAAAATATTTTTCAGGAACCAACCCGCTTTTAACCATTATCCATCCTATTGCTCCCTGCACGCCACCCAGTAAAAAAAGAACAACCATGGGCGCTATCATTTCTTTGTTGAATTTTTTACGAAGTAGAAAATAAGTAAAGCCTACAATGAAAACCAAACCCATCATTCTAGCCCACAAGCGATGAAACCATTCCCAGAAAAAAATAAATTTAAAATCATCCAAAGAAAAATACTGGTGTACATATTTAAACTGGTCAGTGTTTCTGTATTTATCAAACTCCATCTGCCAGGAGGCATCGGATAAAGGCGGCAATGTTCCTGTTATGGGTTTCCATTCGGTAATAGAAAGGCCAGACTCCGTTAGGCGGGTAATACCTCCCAACAACACCTGTACCACTATCATGGCAACTCCAATCAAAAGCCAAATGGCAATCTGGCGATTGTTGTTTTTTAACTCATTTTCGTTCATCATGTTGCAAAATTAACACTCTAGCGGAGCATTCCCAATCATGAGCAATCTTTTGGTTAGTTTTACGGACATTTGTTTAACAACCATGTTAGAAAACAGCTTTGATATCACTAAAACAGAGGCAGGAGTAGACGAAGCAGGTAGAGGTTGCTATGCCGGTCCTGTTGTTGCTGCGGCGGTAATTCTACCCAAAGACTTTCACCATCGATTCTTGAACGACAGCAAAAAACTCTCTGAAAAACAAAGAGAAGAATTAAGGCCCATAATTGAAAAGGAGGCGATTTGTTTTGCCGTTAGTTTTATAAACAACGAAGAGATTGATAAAATAAACATATTGCAAGCAACCTACAAGGCAATGCATCAATCTATCAACAAGCTCAATGTTCAACCCGAACTTTTGTTGATTGATGGCAACAGGTTTAAACCCTTTCCCGGGATTCCGCATCAATGCATCATCAAGGGCGATGGAAAATACGCATCAATTGCAGCAGCTAGTATTCTTGCCAAAACTTACAGAGATGAAATCATGAACAACCTTCACCTGGAATTCCCTGATTATGGCTGGAAAAAAAATAAAGGATATGGCACCTTGGAACACCGGAGTGCTATAGAAAAATTTGGACTTTGTTCTTACCACAGAAAGAGCTACAACATTCTTCCTGCAACGCAAAATCTTTTCAAATAAACATCAATTGGTATTGTTGTAAACAATGTCGGCAACAATCGGAAAATGATCGCTGAGTTTTTTGACAAATCGATTGTATTGAATGATGTCAAATCTTTTGTCTACAAAAATATTATCGATTCGGAGTGTTGGAGAGAGTCCATCATAAGTATTGCTGATGCCTGAACCCAAAGTAGTAAAAGCATTGGTCATGTTTTCACCAATTCTGTTGTACGCGTAACTGTTTGGCACGTCATTGAAATCACCACATAAAATAACAGGATACGGACTTTCATCGATTGTTTTTCTGATAAAGTCGCTCTGACGATGTCTTTTTTCCATTCCCGTTTTGTATTTAATCAGAATGTTTTTGGTAGCCTCCCAATCGTTTTCGCCGGTAATGCCCGGGTTGTCTATGTATTTCCTGTTGTCGTTGGTAAACCGCAAAGATTGCAAGTGAATATTGAACACGCGGAAGGTATCGTTGTTTTTTACCACATCTACATACTGAAATATAGAATTGTATTCCGCCGGGTCGGAAACCACCCTTTGCATGTTTACAATGGGGTATTTGCTGTAGATAATGATACCGAAGTGATGATTTTGATCAAAGTCAAAAGTAGTGTCGTATACATAATAAGATGCACTGAATGAAAATTTTCGCTTAAACTCAGCTGTGGTATTGATGCATTTTCTCCTATCATCTCCGGCAACCATTTCTTGGAAACAGGCAATATCAGGATTCATTTTGTTGATGAAGCTAATCATCTCACTTTTCCTCTCCGGGTGCTTCTTGTATTGAAGCATGTTGAAGTGTTCAACATTCCAGCTCATCACCCTTATGGTTCTACCATTTTTTTTGTTGTTGAAATCATTGTTAATCCTGAACTGAAAAATATGCTGAATGGGTTTCCAGCAAACCACAATGGAAATAATGCTGATTAAAGCAAAACGTGGTTTTACAAAAAGCCAGGTAATAAAAAACAAAACAACAGCACCTAAGAAGAACAGTGAAAAAAGAGACAAAACAGCAATAAACCAATATTTCCCATGTCCTATCTGTGGTCCATAGCAAGAACCTGCCAAAGCCAGTGCAAATAGGGTATTCCCAAACACCAAAATTCCAGTTGTAATTTTTTTTAACTTCGACATGTTCAAGAATAAAGTTAAGCACTATACCTTAACCAACCTTTTCTAGATGAATATGTTGTAAAATAATAAAACCCCGGAAATATTTCCAGGGTTTACTATTTTGGCTTCTTATAATTTCTTTTTCGTTCGTTTTACATAGGATAGGAAGCCTTAGTTTTTCATGGGTTTAGGATTGGGTGTTGGTTTTCGTTGGATTTGGATTGTTGGGTTTTTCTTTAGGGTTTGGATTGTTGGTTTTTCGTTGGATTCGGATTTTTTAGTTTTTTCTAGGGTTTGGATTTGGATTGGTTTTTGTTGGATTCGGATTTTTTAGTTTTTTCTAGGGTTTGGATTTGGATCGTTTATCGTTCGTTTCTGATGTAAAAGTAGTCCACCCGTTTTTGCCCTCCAAAATATGATTGTAATCAGTTTTTAAATTCGGTTGTTTCACTTGCTGACACTAAGTAGTGGTACTTATACGCCTGTACTAATGCTTAGTTTTATGCAGCATGGAGGCCTACTTTCTTCTATACTTTCCTCTGGTATGATAGTAATAACGGCTTTTGTTTCTGTTTTTTACTGCGTTTTTATCTGTAGATGCCGGCATTCTGATGTGTCCCTTTCTAAATCTTCCCCGTTTGTCTATAGAGGGAGAAACATAAGTTGGTTTCCCTGAATTACCGGACGAAGACTGCGTATCACAAGCAGAAAAAAATAAAACAGTGAAAAAGATTTTTGTACACAACAACACACGAACAAAAAATCTTTTACGCCATTGTTTTCTCATAAAAAGCAATAAATTTTTGGGTTATACTGTTGATGTCATATTTGTTGCTTACCAGAGCATGCGCATTGGATATTATTTTTTCCTGTTTCTGAGAAAGCACTTCTTTTATCGCCTCCAAAAACTGATTTTGATCACGTAGGTCAATTAACCAACCTGTTTCACGAGGTATTACAACCTCTTTAATTCCACCTGTGTCATATGCAACAACGGGCAACCCAGATGCAAAGGCCTCAAGAATTACGCCCGGAAGACCTTCGGTAATGCTTGGCAGTAAGAACGCATCACAACAAAGCATGATTCGCATTACATCATCGCGTTTTCCTAAAAACAAAATGGATTTGTCTAGCGCCAATTCCTTTACAATATTCTCTGTGGATGTTTTCAACTTACCCTCCCCAATAAGCAGCAATTTAGCACCAGGGTGAGTTTTAAGCAATTCGGAAAAGATACTTATCAAGCCCGTATGATTTTTCTCCGGCATAAAGCCGGCTACATGCAAAAGAAATGGACCGTTACCATTTAATCCGATTTCTGCTAAAGAAGAATAGGGACTTTGGGTTTTATTAACCACACCTATTGGGAGACAAGATATTCGGTTTTCAAACCCGGGATAAGTATGCTGAAAGTCTATTAAACATTCTTTACTCACAGAAGCAACAGATGATACCTCTTTCATCAACCAGCTGTTCATTCTTTTCTTTAGTGTTGAGTTGATGAAATCACTTATTTTATTGGCATTTCTGAAAACAAGTTTTGCCTTCCATCCAAATATCTTTTTGGAAAGTGAAGCATATTTCAACGTATCTCCTGCATTTGCCTGAACCAGATCGTATTGACCTTTTTTGATTACGCTTGCAAGTTTGGCATAATTTTTAAAATCCCACCACCTCTTTTTTTCATTCGCTTCCAAAAAAATAAAGTTCAACGGGAAGTTAAATAAAGTCGTTGATGGTCCAAACAACACTAACACATCTACTTCATATCCTTGCTGTTGCAAACATTCACTCAACTGACAAGCAAAAATCTCCGCTCCTCTTAACTGACTTCTTTGTATGATTTGCAAAATTTTCATTGATGCTAGGGATTGTTTACTGTTGTCTTCAGTAAATTTTCATATTGATACGCAATCACTTTTATATCGAATCTTTCAAAAGCAGTTTTTCTCGCTCTAACACCCATGGTCTTCATGGTTTCATAATTTTCAATCATCTGCAACATTTTCTCATATAAATCATTTACATCTTTCAATCTATGCACCAGGGCAGTTTCGCCATTACTTACTGCTTCTGTATTCATGGGAATATCACTTGCAATAATGGGAATTCCTGTCATCATCGCTTCTACTAATGCTCCGCTAAACCCTTCGAACCTTGATGGAAAAACGAAACAATGAGATTCATAGATTCTTTGCCATGCATTAGGTACATTTCCCAGCAGTTTAACGCTGTTTTGAAGTTTAGCATCACGAATGGTTTTCTCCATTTCTGCTCGGTAATCTCCTTCCCCCAAAATTTCCAATTGTACATTAGGGTATGTTGCATGTAATTTGATGAAAGCCTGCAACAATTCAGGATAACCCTTTTTTTCGTAGAGTCTTCCAATACATACAAAACTGAAGGCTTCAGTTTCAGGTGCAACCCACTCTTTAAACACAGAACTGTCTCTTCCGCGGTAAACAACATTAATTTTAGAAGTAGCTATTCCGAGTTTTTTTGCATTTGATTCACCAATGTACCTGCTGTTGGAAATCCAAACCACAGGAATAAAAGCGGTGAGTCTGTCTAACAACCAAGTCAATTGATATTTTAATAGACCTATTCCTTTAAAGGTTGCTCTTCTTTCCCTGCTGTAGCTATCATCTACAAAAGTTCCTGCAAGTTTTACCCCGCAAGACCTGCAGGCAATTCTGCTAATGATATTGCTCCTGTACAAAGAGGAAACTACAATGTCGGGTTGAACATCATGAAGAACCTTCTTCATTTCGGAGATAGCTTTTCTCCATTCGTATTTTCCTGTCAATCCCAGCGAAATGATTTTACAATTAAGCTTTTGATATATAGGCAACAAATCCGACTTGGTATAAAAATAAAGCACGGTTACTTCAACTTCTTCGGAAAAATGCTTGATGATGTTGGCAATGCTTTGTTCCGCCCCACCTTGCTGTAAAGTGTCTATGGTAAAAAGAACTTTCATTTTACGCCTTGGTTGAGGTTTTTGTTTGCTTCAAATTAATACTGCCTGTGGTTCCTTTTAAAAAGTGAAACAAAGCCTTCAAAATAAATCTTGCATTGGTAATGCCATATTGAAAACCGAACCTGAATCCTGCTAATGACTTCAACAGTGATCTAACAAAAAGAGTTGTTACGGCTTTGCCGGAATGATGCTGACGAAGTATGTACAACATGTTTCGTGTAGAATAATATTCACGCCACAAGCTTGATTCTTGTTTCTTCAATCCTCTCTTCAACCGGTAACCCAATCGATTTGCATTGAGTCTATTTCTTTTATACAGTTCTTTGTCTGTTAACAAACTGTAGCCCGCATCCTTCACACGCAAATCAAATTCAAGCTCTTCAAAACCATAAAATAATTTTTCGTTGGGGAGAATGTGGTGTTTTCGAAATACCTTTGCACTCACTATTTTACACATTCCTCCTGCTATGTTGTCTACTGCTATACTGCCCTCTCCTTCAAGCTCATGATCTGCAACTCTATTGATCAAACCTGTTTTTACATTGAAATAATGTCCTACTGCCCCAACACATCCACAGTTATCATGTTGTTGTGCAAGTGTTAGCAGTTTTTCGAAACTGTCTGAAAATACCGGAGGATCATCATCGTCCATCCAACCTATCCAATCGTAACCTTCTTCCGAAAGTATTTTCAATCCTACAGCTGCAGCACCCGCAGGACCTATATTATCGCCTGTTGCATGGTATGCTATAGGAAATGTGGTGAGCTTTTCGGCTACTGCTTTTGCAGAGAAAGAAGGATCATTGTCTATGATCAAAATTTTTTCCGGCTGTATAGTTTGGCCCAACAGACTAACAATGGTTTTACCTAAAATTTCAGGTCTATGGTAAGTCATTACAAAAACAGCAAACCTCATCTTGTACAGTCTAATTAATTCTTTTTTGGTAAAGGAATGGGAAACACATTACAATCGTTCTCAAAGCCGTTTTAATGTTTTTGGGATAAGACAGCCATGCTTTAATGTTGCAGCGAATTGCCTTGGAGTATTGTTTCAATTTAAAATAGGCAATGGCATTGTTCTGAAAATACATTTGTCTCACTTTCGGATATTGTTGAAAGTAATGTCCATGTTTTTGCATGATGTATTCGTTAGAGATAATCTTGTTTGTAAGGTTGGTGCTTCCACCATCAGTGGATGCCTCATAAATAAGCACAATAGTTTGGGTAAATGCTTTTTGTGGTTTTTGCAGATCAATTCGGAATCTTAGTTCAGTATTTTCACCGAAAGCAATGCGTTCATCATAGCCACCGATTTTTTCAAAAAAAGATTTAAGGATACAAAAAGATCCTGCCAGGTACAAACCCGTTCCTTTGTTGTTTCCATAAGGATTAAGCGATCTGATAATAGTTGTTTCTTTTTTAGGAAGGTTCCTCTTTTCCACGTCACCAAAAAGCAAATCTGCATTATTATCGTTATTGGCATTTTTAAAATCACTCAAAGCTGAAGGCAACAAAATATCATCGCTGTCATAAAACAAAAGGTATTTGCCTGTTGCTTTGGATGCGCCGGTATTTCTAGCTGCACAAACACCTTTGTTGCTTTGGTAAACAAGTGAAATTCTGGAATCAATAATTGATTGTAGAATTTCTTGTGTGTCGTCTGTTGAGCCATCGTCTACAACAATGACTTCAAAATCATGAAATGATTGTTGCAATACTGCATCAATTGCTCTTTTTACAATTGAAGCTCTGTTATAGGTTGGTATGATGATGCTGAAATAAGGCATTGGTGGTTATGGAATTGCTGCAACTTTTTTACTCCATTTTCTTCCTAATGCAGTTGCCCTTTGTTCAATCAAATACCATGATGCAATAGCAAGGATAAAAGAAACAATAAACTTAGCAGCAAAGGATATGATAGGCGGCAACGAAGAATGATAATAAAACAACCTGAACACCGGCAAATGCCACAAATACAGGGAATAAGAAATCTTACCAACAAAAACAATGGTTCGATTGGAGAGAAGATTATTGAGTAACCCGTTTCTGCTTTCAACCAAATAAAGAATGATCAAAATGGAAAATATGCTTACAACATTAAAAACGGTATTGTACTGTGTGGTAAATTTTAAAGGCGCTATCCCTAATACCAAAATAATAAACAGCAAGATTGTAGCAGTAAAACCATTTATAATATTCTCTTTGGTTGCAGTAAACCTTACTAAAGCACCCAAGCAACCAATG
>CANHMN010000020.1 GCA_947461645.1 Chitinophagaceae bacterium
AAAACATGGCAAAGTGTAAAAGAAGGATTGACATACGTATATCAAACCAAGGAAATTCTTGGCGCTTTGTCTCTTGATTTATTTGCAGTTTTGTTTGGCGGTGCAGCTGCACTCATACCGGTTTTTGCAAAAGACATCTTACATGTAGGACCTATCGGTTTTGGTTGGTTGAATTCAGCTATTGATTTGGGATCTATCATTACGGTAACAACTTTAACCATAATGCCGTTGAGAAAAAAGCAAGGTAAAATTTTATTGATGGCAGTTGCAGGCTTTGGGGTATTTACCATCGTTTTTGCCTTATCGAAAATATTCTGGTTATCCTTCTTCGCACTTTTGCTGAGCGGCATCTTAGATGGAGTAAGTGTTGTGGTAAGAGGTACCATACTTCAACTAAAAACGCCTGATGAATTGAGAGGCAGGGTTATGTCGGTAAACAGCATGTTCATCAATTCCTCAAACGAGCTTGGTCAATTTGAAAGTGGTATTGCTGCAAAAATAATGGGAATAGTACCCTCAGTTGTTTTTGGCGGCATAATGACAATCGGTGTAGTATTCGTTACTTGGTTTAAAGCGCCCTCTCTGAGAAAAATGGAGTATTAGAACAACTATTTTTTCTCCAACAATCCTTCTAAAACCTCATACACGATTGGGCAAAAAGTGGAGTTTTTCAGCGTAAGGCTTTTTCGCTTGATTAGAACATCTTCATCGGTATAAGGAAAGCGCGCACAATCGGAGGGCCTTACTTCGTAAATGCTGCAAAAGTTATCCTCACCAAGAAAAGCACAAGGAATGGCTTTCAATACAAAATCGCCGTCTTCATCAATTTTGAGGTAAGTATCAATAAAAACGCCTTCCTTCATGCCCAGGTGCTTGGAAATCCTCTTGATATCGGGTGTTTTAAACCTGGGTGAATAGGTCTTGCAACAAGCGGCACATTGGAGACAATCAATCTTAGCGATAGCTTTTTCATGTAGCTCAGGCAAAGAGGCAAGCACTTTATTTTTTTCAGCCTTTTCGAGAAACTGTTTAAAAATCTTTTGTCTTTCGAGCGATTTTTTTAACCATTTTGGGTTATTGCCCTTTTCCATTTGTTAAATAAATATTGAATAATTGACAGTTACTTTTCCACAAGTTAAAACTATGAAAATTTACCTCAAGGTTTGTTGAATGCAAGCATTAATTTTGCAAACAAATTTAATCTCAGCATACAAAACTTCTCCGTATGAATCTTTTTCAGGAACAACAAAACGAATTCATTAGTCGTCATATCGGCCCAAGCGAAAATGATCAACTTTCAATGCTTAAAACTATTGGCTGCTCTGGTATTAGCGAATTGATCGACAAAACCATCCCATCCTCAATAAGGCTAGCATCAGCAGTAGAAGTTGGAAATGGCATGAGCGAAAACCAGTACCTGGAAAACTTGAAGAAGATTGCACAACATAATAAAGTTTTCAAGACTTACATTGGCAAGGGATATTACAATACCTACACACCAAGTGTTATTCTGAGGAATGTATTTGAAAATCCGGGTTGGTACACTCAATACACCCCCTATCAGGCCGAGATAGCGCAAGGAAGACTTGAATGTTTGCTGAACTACCAAACTATGGTAAGCGATTTAACAGGACTTCCCATAGCGAATGCGAGTCTTTTGGATGAAGGCACTGCAGCTGCAGAAGGAATGGCTATGTTGTTTAACCACAAAAACAAAAACACGGATGCTGTAACCTCCCCAAGATTTTTTGTTGACACAGCAGTATTTGAACAAACCAAACAAATTTTAATTACCCGATCAAAGCCATTGGGAATTGAACTTGTATTTGGTGATTACAAAAATGTGGCGCTGGACGAAACTTACTTTGGCGTGTTGGTTCAATATCCCAACAACAATGGCTCTATTGAAGACTATCGCTCTTTTACAGAAAAAGCGCATCAGGTAAATGCTATGGTAATAATGGCAACAGATCTTTTGGCATTGTGCTTGTTGACTCCTCCGGGTGAGTTAGGTGCTGATGTAGCGATTGGATCTGCACAAAGATTTGGTGTGCCTATTGGTTTTGGCGGACCTCACGCGGCATTTTTCGCAACAAAAGATGAATTCAAAAGAAACATTCCGGGGCGAATAATCGGAATAAGTATTGACAGCAATGGAAACCGCTGTCTTCGCATGGCCTTGCAAACAAGAGAGCAACACATCAGAAGAGAAAAAGCAACAAGTAACATTTGCACCGCTCAGGCTTTGCTTGCAAACATTTCTGCCATGTATGCCATCTATCATGGGTCAGATGGTTTGAAGAAAGTTGCAAAAAGAACGAGTCTGCTGACTCAAATGTTGACACATAAACTTAAAGCAATTGGAATCCATAATAAAAACGATTTTTATTTCGATACCATTTGTATTGAAGCCAATAATGTTTCCTCACTGAAAAGCCTATCCGAAAATCAAGCAGTCAATTTTGGGTATGAAGGAAACCATGTTTTCATTTCTCTGGATGAAACCACTACCCTAAATGACGTAAATATTATAGTGGGAATATTCGAAGAATTTGCCGGCAAAAAAGCGGGTGTAAATGAAGAAGCAACTTCTACACTTTCGAACATACCATCAAATCTAACCAGAACATCTCCTTATCTTTTGCACCCTGTATTCAACAGCCATCGAAGCGAAACACAAATGATGCGCTACCTTAAGAGTCTTGAAAACAAAGACCTTAGCTTGAATACTTCTATGATTTCGTTGGGAAGTTGCACCATGAAACTTAATGCTGCAACAGAACTCATTCCTGTAAGCTGGCCTGAATTCAATTCCATACATCCATTTGCACCAGCAGAACAATGGAAGGGATACCAGCATATCATCGACGAATTGCAAAAAGATTTGAGTAACATCACCGGATTTGCTGCAACTTCACTTCAGCCCAATAGTGGAGCACAAGGAGAATACGCGGGCTTGCTAACGATAAGAGCCTATCATGAGCATCATCAACAAGCACATCGCAATGTTATTCTTATTCCTATATCTGCTCATGGAACCAACCCCGCATCTGCTGTGATGGCAGGTTTTAAAGTTGTGGTAACCAAATGCGACAGCTTTGGAAATATTGATCTAGAAGATTTGAAACAACAAGCCCTTGCCCACAAGGAGAAACTTGCCGGCCTCATGATTACCTACCCGAGTACTCATGGTGTTTTTGAAGAAAACGTGAAAGAAATATGCAACATCATTCATGAAAATGGCGGATTGGTTTACATGGATGGAGCAAATATGAATGCGCAAGTTGGCTTAACATCTCCTGGCTCTATCGGAGCTGATGTTTGCCACCTTAACTTACACAAAACTTTTGCTATACCACATGGCGGTGGAGGACCAGGCATGGGACCTATTTGCGTGAACGAAAAACTTGCACCCTTTTTACCTGGGCATCATACCTTACATAACAATGATAGCATACAAGCAGTAAGTGCTGCGCCATTTGGAAGCGCGAGTATTTTGCTGATCAGTTATGCCTACATCAAAATGTTGGGTAGCGAAGGCATTCGAAAAAGTACTGAAATAGCCATACTTAATGCCAACTACATGAAAGCCAGGTTGGAACAAGCCTACCCGGTTCTCTATGCAGGAAAAAATGGAACATGCGCTCATGAATTTATTATAGACCTCAGGCCTTTCAAACAATCTGCAGGCATAGAGGCAGAAGATGTAGCCAAGAGGTTGATGGATTACAATTTTCACGCCCCTACACTGAGTTTCCCTGTGCCAGGAACTATTATGATAGAACCCACTGAAAGTGAAGATAAAGCAGAGCTTGATAGATTTTGTGATGCCCTTTTGAATATTAGGAAGGAAATAGCAGAAATTGAAACAGGCGCATATGACAAAATTGATAACCCGCTTAAAAATGCGCCTCATACCCAATTTGAATTACTTGCAGACGAGTGGGCACATTCGTACTCAAGAGAAAAAGCATGTTTCCCGTTGGAGTATGTAAGAGGAAACAAATTCTGGCCTACCGTAAAAAGAGTAAACAATACGCATGGCGACAGGAACCTGATTTGCACTTGTGAGCCTATTAGCTCTTATGCATAAGATTGGATATAACACGAATAAATGGCTGAAAATCGCTTTTATTGGATTTATACCCATACATTTGTTCATTAATCATTAACAACACAATACAATGGACACAAAAAACCAAGGAACCGTTAAATTCTTTAATACTGAAAAAGGATTTGGTTTTATTAAGCATGATGACTCTAATCAAGAAACTTTCGTTCATGCAAGCGGATTGACTCAACCTATCAAAGAAGGCGATAAAGTTGAATTTGAACTTCAAAACGGAAAAAAAGGAATGAATGCTGTGAATGTAACAGTTATCGGATAATATCTAATTTCCCCATTTCTCTACAAAGGCTTCCTCGTGAAGCCTTTGTTAATTTATAGCTAAATTAATTTCATTTACCTTCCAATATCCTTTCACTGTCTTTCAGACGCTATAATATTGTACTTTATTTTACCTTTATACAACCTACTTTTCTTACTTCAACATTAAACCAAAACAAAAATGAAAAAGATTTTCACATTCTCCTTGCTATTAATTTCAACAATTGGCTTTGCTCAGACATCCAAAAAAATCCAATTGACATCTGGCAAGAAAATCAACATCACAAATGTAAGCGCAACGGTTACTGACCTTGGAATGGGCATGCAAATGAACAACAACACTACTGTAACAAGTAACATGGTTGTAACCAATGAAAATGATAATTATTATGAATTAAACAATACCATCACCAGAATGCAAACCAACATGGATGGAATGGGACAAAACATAAGCTTTGACTCGGATAAAAAAGAAGATTTAGATTCAGAAATGGGGCAAGGTTTAGCCGGAACCATCAACAAAGCAGAGGTGCTGAAAATAAATAAAGCCAACGGCAAAATGGAAAAAATAAAGGCCGATAATGATGCCAAAGAAGGCAATCCAATGATGGGAATGGCTGGAATGGGAAATTCAGAAAGCGAATCAGGACCCGTATTTGTGCTTCCATCAAACATCAAGGTAGGAGAAAGCTGGAATACTGAAAACAAAGAAGGAACCATGACTGTAAAATCAACTTATACCTTAAAATCACTAGACAACAACACCGCTCTCGTAAACATGAGCGGAACCGTTGACGGCACCATGGAGCAAGAACAAATGGGCAATACCATGAACATCACCATTAATTCGAAAGTGACTGGTGACATTACTTTCGATGTAAACTCCAGTTTGGTAAGCAAAAGAAACATGGTTTCTGATGTAAATGGCAATATAGATATGATGGGACAACAAATGCCAATTTCAGCTAAAACAACTTCTACCATAACCTACAGTTATTGATTAAACTGTTTTTGCCCATGGCCAACTCCCCTATTACAAGATTTTCCTTTTTGTTGATGCTGATACTTATTTCAGCATCAACAATTGGACAAAAAAAATTCAAAGTAAAGGTTATTGAAACCGTTACAACACCCGGTAATTATGTTCCTGACAGATATGTTTTTGTAGATGAAAAGGGGAACAAAATAAGGGAGCTTGACACTGCGAAGTACACCACTTGTTTTTACAATGAGCAATATGTTTACTTTACCATTGTAACTTTGAAAGATTACACCAAAGCAAACAAAAACGGATGGGCTGCCATTGATGCCGACGAGCGGATACTGTTTACTGTTATGAATACCAGCTATGGCGAACCAACCCCGGATTATTTATGGGAAGATGCTATCAGAATTATTGACACCAATAATCTAGTTGGCTTTGCCAATAGCAAGGGTAAAATTATCATCGAGCCTCAATTTGAAGCGGTATCCACTTTCCACAAGGGGAAAGCTATAGTTGCCACATTTTGCAAAAATATACCCTGGAATGACCATGCAACAGAAGGCGATTGCCATCATTTTTCAACCATTTGCACAAACCACGGATACATCAATAAAAAGGGGAAGGTTTTAAAAATGGGCCCCTATTCTTTTGAAGAAATAAAAAAGGAAATTAAATGGGAAGATCCTGAAGATGATTACTGATATCAATAACCCCAACATTATTCTTCTTTGCCGGGCAGCTTTTCATACAATTCATTATAGTATTCCTCAGCCATCCTGTTGCTGTTGAAATGAATTTTCACATCTGTCATTCCTTTCCATTGTATGTTTTTCCATTTCTCGGGGTGATCGTAAAACATCGGTAAAATCTCCTTCTCCAACATAGTGAACAATTTATCACAATCGTAATCATCCTGCTCTTCTACGGACAATGATTCATAATCTATAAGTGGAACGGTAAAGCCATTGTATTTAAAAAGTGTAAATTCTCTTATCCAGCCGTCATTGGTGGTAATATTTACAGCGCCGTTCATTGCCGCTGTCATGCCACTTGTTCCACTCGCTTCTCTTGGAACACGGGGGTTGTTCAACCAAAGATCTGCAGCATTCTTGAGTTGTTTGCTCAAGGTCAACTCATAACCGACACAAACAGCCATGTTTGGATATTGCTTACTTATATGAACCAGATTGTTGAACTCTGCTATAGCAGGATAATCGAGTGGATAAGGTTTGCCTGCCCAAATAAACTGAACGGGATATTTTTTATTTTTCATTAGTGCATCAAACCTTACCCTGTCTCTTATAAGCAAGTCGGCTCTTTTATATCCAGCAAATCTTCTCGCCCATACAATGGTTAAAATATTTTTATCGTATAATTTTCCTGTTTGATCTGCAACCATTTCAAAAGCCTCTTTTTTCATTTCTTTTTTCCGGACATCAAATCCTTTCTCATCATTCTTATGAAGTAAATCATAGAGCAAATGATCGGACCAATAGTTAAGGTTTTGTGCGTTGGTAATGGATTTAATTTCACAAATATTTGAATATCCCATCCATATTTTTCTGCTTACTTCTCCATGAAGCCGGCTCACCCCATTAGCCAAGCCTGCAAACCTTAATGCAGCAAGAGAATGATTAAAAAGGGCATTAGAATCTACCAATGATTTTACTTGCTGAATGGACATTCCGCAGAAATAGCTCATTTTTTCGCATAATTCAATATCATGTTTTTCGTTTCCTGCCTCTTCAGGCGTATGTGTGGTAAACACCAAACGACTCTTTACTGCCTCTATACTCCCCCATTTACTGTATAAATAAAAAGCAGCACTAATAGCATGCGCCTCATTAAGGTGATAAATATCCGGTTCATAATTCATGACCTCAAGAAGTTTGGCTCCACCAACCCCTAATAAAATAAACTGCGCCACTTTCGTTGCAATATTGGCATCGTAAAGCCGATGGGAGATGGTTTGAGAAATGTAATCGTTTTCGGGAATGTCTGTAGTGAGCAAGAACAAAGGAGCGCATTGAAATGTTTCCGGACTAAGGTAATAGGCTTTAACCCAAACAGGATGCTGATGAATTTCAACCTGAAACTTGAGGCCGGTATCTTGAAGAAAATTATACGTTTTTTCATTCCACTGTATTTGCAAGGTTTGGTCTTGGTTTCGGGCTTGGTCATAGTACCCGTATTTCCATAAAATACCAATACCAAATAAGTTTTGCCGAAGTTCATAGGCGCTTCTCAAATGAGAGCCGCTCAAGTAACCTAGACCACCACTGTAAATTTTCAAGGGTTGATGTATGGCATATTCCATGGAAAAGTAAACCACTTTTTTACTGTAATTGCTATCCGTTTGATAAGGCATTTTGAAATGTGAAAAATCCATGTTTACGCTTTTGAAATTCAAAATAGTCAATCTGTATTACTGGTTATTGAGTAAAATCATAAAATGAAATGAATTGCATTGAAATAGCAACGTACAGCCGTCAGTGTTTTCAAAGTTTGGCGGTATATTTACCTTAGAATCGAAAAATGGATATACCCAAATCAACGATGGAAAATTCTCTTGGTGAGGTTCATGGTAGCATAGATACCACTACCGCAAAAAGCGGTTGGAAAAAAATATTTTCCTTCATGGGGCCTGCTTACCTGGTAAGTGTGGGTTACATGGATCCGGGGAATTGGGCCACAGACATTGCAGGAGGAAGCAAATTTGGATATACACTTATATGGGTATTACTGGCCAGTAACCTGATGGCTGTTTTGTTGCAAACACTGAGTGCCAGATTGGGAATTGTAAGAGGCAGGGATCTTGCACAAGCCAATCGGGAATATTATCCCCCAACCGTAAATTTCTTTCTTTGGATACTGGCTGAAATTGCTATTGCTGCAACCGATTTAGCTGAAGTTCTTGGTATGGCAATTGGCATTCAATTGCTTTTTGGATTGCCCTTAATTTGGGGGGTTAGCATAACGGTATTGGATACCTTTTTGTTGCTTTACCTCCAAAGATTAGGCATGAAAAAAATGGAAATGTTTATCATTACCCTTATTGCCATAATCGGAATTTCTTTTTTGGTAAATATCGTTTTATCAAGCCCCTCCCTAAATGAAATATTGCATGGTTTTATTCCTTCCCTACCCGATGCAGGCACGTTATACCAAAAGGAAGGGATTATAGGAGCCATACCAAGAGAAACTGCATTATACATAGCAATTGGAATGATTGGCGCAACAGTAATGCCACACAACCTTTATTTGCATTCTGCATTAATTCAAACAAGAAAAATAAACAGAACAGAAAAGGGAATTAAAGAGGCTTTAAAATGGAGCTTTATAGACAGCGCCATCGCCTTGAACATTGCTTTCTTCATCAATGCAGCCATATTAATTTTAGCAGCAACTGTATTTTTTAAAAGCGGAAGGACAAATGTTGGCGAAATCAGTGAGGCGCACTCCTTGCTTTCGCCTTTATTAGGAACCGGAATAGCATCAGTATTGTTTGCTGTGGCTTTGATTGCTTCGGGACAGAGCTCTACTGTTACCGGAACGCTTTCCGGTCAAATTGTAATGGAGGGTTATTTAAAAATAAGACTTAATCCATTGGCTAGGCGACTTCTTACGCGGCTGATAGCGATAGTGCCCGCAGTTATTTTTATCATCATCAGTGGCGAGGAAAACGTGGACCGTCTTTTAATTTTCAGTCAGGTGATATTAAGTATGCAACTGGGATTTGCCATCATACCGCTGATCCATTTTGTGAGTGATAAAGAAACCATGAAACAATTTGTTATTAAAAAAAGCATTCAAGTTGTTGCCTGGTTAATGGTTGTTGTTTTGGTATCCCTGAATCTTAGAATGATACTTGAAGAAACAACGTCTTATTGGCAACAACAAGATTCTTTTTTAATTAAGAGTCTACTTGTTTTGTCGTTTATCTTTTTTGGTTGTTTGTTGCTATATGTATTGCTCTTGCCATTGTTTAAGAAAAAAATAGATAAAAATAATATTGCAATCCATCCTTCCAACTCAGGTATCAAAGATTTCACCAGCGCTAATTACAAAAGAATAGCTGTAGCGCTTGACTTTACCAACAACGATCATAAACTTCTAGAAGCCGCTGTAGCTCAACCTGGCGAAAACAAGACTTTCCTGCTTATTCACATTGTTGAAAGTCCGGGTTCGCATTTGCATGGCAACCAAACTGCAGATCATGAAACAGAGCAAGACCGTATCAGATTGGATGAAATTGTAAGGGAAATGACGAAAAGAGGATACCAAGCAGAAGGCATTCTTGGTTTTAAAGACAGGTCTAAAGAAATTGCCAGAATTTTACATGAGCATGAAGCCGACTTGCTTATCATTGGCTCACATGGTCACAAAGGATTAAAAGACGTCCTTTTCGGAACCACCATCAACAAAGTAAGACACCTGGTGCAAGTGCCTATTTTCGTGGTGAATGCCTGAGTCGGTAAAAACAGATTTTTATTACCTTTGGACATCAACAAAAAACAATTATGTTAATAGAAGTATCTAATGGCGAAATTGCTGATAAGCTAACCATCATTGAAATCAAATTGTCGAAAATAACTGACCCTGAGAAAAGAAAGAATCTTCAGGCTGAATGGGACGTATTGAATTCGGCTGTTGCTGAAATTATTGACAAAGACCATCCTTTATATAAACAGCTGTTTGAAATCAACTCAAAACTTTGGGTAATTGAAGATCAGTGTCGTGAACACGAAAAGAACAAAGATTTTGGAAGTGCTTTTGTAGAAATTGCAAGAAGCGTTTATCAATCCAATGATGAACGTGCGGCAGTAAAAAAAGAAATCAATAAACTTACCGGTTCGCGCTTGGTGGAAGAAAAATCTTACCAGTAATGAAAAATATACTGGTTATCAGATTATCTGCCATGGGGGATGTTATTCTATCCTTGCCAGTAATCAGATCCGTATTGTTTTTGAATCCTGATCTGACCATCACTGTATTAACCAGGGAACCATTCCATTCTTTTTTTTTAAATATTGAAAGGCTGCACGTTGTAACTGCCAAAGTGAAGAATGAGCATAAATCTGCGGCTGGATTAATTAGACTAAAAAAAGAACTTACTACCCAACGCTCCTACGATGCGGTGATTGACCTTCATGATGTATTGAGGTCAAGATTATTGTCCTTTCTTTTTCGTATTTCGGGAACTCCTATTTACAGAATAAAAAAAGACAGGACCTCGAAAAAGAAAATCATCAAAACTAAAGTCACCACTTCACTTCCTCATACTTCAATAAGATACCTTGAAGTCTTTGAGGCTGCAGGATTAAAGACTGATTTTTCTATCGCATTAAAAACAAAACCTGGAATCAATGTAAGTGAAGCTGATTTACTCTTGGCCGAAAAATTCTCCACCAATGTTCCAGAGGTTATCAAAATTGGATTTGCGCCATTCGCTAAACATGCTACCAAAACCTTGCCGGTAGAGAAGTCCGAAGAATTGATTAAGAAGCTGACAGAAAAAAAATACGGTGTTTATTTGTTAGGCGGTAAAGAAGAGCAAAAGTATTTTGAAGAATGGACAAAAAAATACCAAGGCGTATATTCTACCTTATCCTTGACGCTCCTTCAACAAACTGCATTGTTACAACAGATGAATGCAGTAATAAGTATGGATAGCGCAAACATGCACCTCGCTGCTGTTCAGGGGGTGCCTGTTATAAGCATTTGGGGAGCCACGCATCCCTGCTTTGGTTTTTCAGGAATCGATACAGACTCTTCAACTTGGATTTCAACACCGCACCAACTTCCCTGCAGACCTTGCAGTGTATTTGGCAACAAACCCTGCAGCAACATCACATCACCACTTGCATGTCTATACGAAATTGATACCGACGAGATTGTAAACAAAACAATAGCGTTGATTCAAAAAAATGCTTAATCTACTTCTACGAAGTTTAGGTCTTTGCCGTATGTCTCCTCAACAAAAATCAATGCGAAAAAGGAAAGCGCCATCACTACCAAACAAGTAGCCCATCCTGAAGTATAGTAATCCAGATGAAGGAAATGTTCAAAAGCATCTCTTAAAGGAAGAATGAATATAGCCAGCATTCCTCTAACCATGTTGGGAATAGTAGTTGTAGCCGTTGCACGAAGATTGGTGCCAAACTGTTCTGCAGCCATGGTAACAAAAATAGCCCAGAACCCAGTACCAAGGCCCAATCCGGCACATATCCAATACATATTTTTGGCACTTCCATTGTGTTGAGCTGTAAAAAATAAAACCATAAAGATGACTGTGATCAAGTAAAAAAGCAACAGCGCAGCTTTTCTGCTTTTGAACCAATGGCTGATAAACCCGATGGCGATATCCCCTATTGAGATCATAACATAAGCATACATGATGGCCTTTCCCGGATCAATTTTATCTTTGATGTTCATGGATGAACCAAATTCTTTTGAAAAAGTTATAAGCATACCAATAACAAGCCAAGTAGGTAACCCAATGAGCATGTTAAGCAAATATCTTTTTAAGCGCTTGCGATTGAAGAATAACATAGAAATGTCTCCTCGTGCTGTTTGGCTTTCCTTCAAATTGTTAAACAAACCTGATTCAAGAACAGAAACCCTGAGCAAAAGCAATAAAAAACCCATAGCTGCTCCAATGAAATAACAAGTGCGCCATTCGAAGTGTTCTTTTATGACAAAGGCAAAAACAGCACCAGTTAAACCGATACCCGCAACCAATGAAGTGACAATTCCCCTGCGTTCTTTGGAAACCACTTCCGAAACAAGCGTAATTCCTGCACCAAGCTCGCCCGCCAAACCAATTCCAGCCATAAATCTGACCCATTTGTATTGGTGAACATCTTGAACAAAACCATTTAGCAGGTTAGCCACGGAATACAACAAAATCGAACCGAACAAAACACTCATTCTACCACGCTTGTCGCCCATAATTCCCCAAAGTATTCCCCCCAATAACAATCCCATCATCTGCCAGGTAATGATACTTTCTCCCTCGGTTTTAATTAAATTGGAACTTAAACCAAAAGATTCCAGGCTTGGTACCCTGATGATACTAAAAAGGAGGAGATCATATATGTCAACAAAATAGCCAAGGGCGGCAACAATTACTGTAAGACTTACAGCAGATTTAGACTTATTGGTCAACATGATAACTGTTGTTAATCGGATTTTCTTTTACCTAAAAACATTTTAGCAAGAACAGGAAGTGTTGTAACCAAAACTATTCCTATTACAATTACTTCTAGGTGCTTTTTTAAATCAAATCCAAAATTGTCGAGAATAATTCTTTGCAGGTAATGTCCAGAAATCACCATAACGAATACCCAAATGAAACTTCCGGTTACATTATAAAATCCGAATTTCTTTCTATCCATTTTCACCATACCGGCCACAATAGGAGCAAAAGTTCTAACGATGGGAAGAAAGCGACCCAATACAATGGCCCCGGCGCCGTGCTTGTCGTAAAAATCCTTTGCCTGATATAAATATTTCTTTTTAAAAAGAAGACTGTCTTTTCTTTCAAATAGAAAAGGTCCACTTTTTCGTCCAAACCAGTAACCAACAGTATTGCCTAAGATACCGGCAACTGCAATCAGACATCCTAATATAATTAGATTGACAAATGGATTTGTAGAGTAAAAAGGCAAAGCATTCTTCAATAAATCGTCGCTGTATATTCCTGCCACAAATAGCAGTGAATCTCCAGGCAAAAAGAAGCCTGCGAAAAGACCGGTTTCGGCAAATATCACAAATAAGATAAACCATAAACC
>CANHMN010000021.1 GCA_947461645.1 Chitinophagaceae bacterium
CATTTTCAACAATAAATGCAATTGCCTTTTTTCTGGCTTCTATTTTCAATTCATTATCTGCAAATGCTGTAGAATGAAAGAGCCCCAATCCGATTATGCTTTCGGAATATTTTTCTCCATAAGCGAGAGCAACGTAACCGCCCATGCTATGGCCAATAATAACGAGTGAGCTGATGTTTTCTTTAGTAACAATTGCTCTAATGCTTTCGGCATATTCTTCTATGTTGGCCTCTTTATTTTCAAGCGGACTGCTTTTGCCCGACCCCGGCAAATCGGGTACAATCAAAGTGAACTGGCTTGATAAGAATTCAATTTGGTTTTTCCATATAGAACCATCTTCGCCAAAGCCATGGAGCAAAACCACGGGCATACCCTTACCATAAAGGCGGTATCTAATGGAGGCGGATTTGTAAAGTATAGTTTTATCAATCATTGCTATAGCTGATGGATATGTTGGTGACATTTAAATGACCTGTACATAACCAACACAACAATTGGAATCAATGCATTGTTTAATTCTTGAGGCAATACAAACCAGGTCAACAAAAGAAGAAGCATCAAGCAAGCGTAATAAAGAAAATATTTTTTAAAAAATTTGTTTTCCCTTTTTGTAAAAAATACTGCAATAATATTGGTGGGTAATGCCCAGAGGAGGTTGAAGTTGTTTTTGGTCATACTGTGGTCTGTCATGGTCCACATGAAAATTAAGATAACACCGAGCAATCCGGTTGTTAAAAAAAGAAACTTGTCTAAAACATTTGTGACAGAAATAGCCACTTTGTTTTTGGAAAGAGAAAGAAGAAAGGTAATTAATGCGAACAATGAAAAGGCTATCATTGGGTTTAAGCCCTTGCTTTTAGGCAAGAATGCCGTTGGTTCATAAAGAGTTGATTTTTGTGCAACAAGAGACGTATTGTGGCAACTGTCAACTGCTTTCATCAAATTGTCGGGCAAGAACTCTTGTTCCTCTGCAGTCATTATTTTGTCAGTTGGTAAACCCAGAACCAAATCAATGCCAAGTTGACTCCAGTATTTGTCGCCCTTTTCAAGGTATTGGTGAATAGCCTGTCTAAACCTTGTTTTTTCAGGCATTACATAGGGCAATTGTGGTGTGGGGTATTTGTGTTTTTTGATGATGTCTCTAAGGCGAGTAGTGCAATTGTCTAAAAAGAAATCATATTTGTAAAACCTGTTTTCTTCTTTCAGGTTTTCATTCAATGCGAGTTGGATGTCTTTTTTCTCTGTATATGTAAGGTTTAATACCTGTTCTTTGATGCTTCTTCCGGTTTCAGAATAAAAAAATAAAAAATCGCCCGTTCTTTCCAGGCTTACAAAATAGAGCAGTTTACCTCTTGCGAACTTGAGGTAAAAATCTTTATCCTCAAAATCGAACGTACCATAGTTGTAAACAAGGTCGGTAACATTGTTGCTGTCAATGATTCTTAATGCACTATGGCCGAAGATCGAATAAAGCTCTTCTCCAGGGGAGCAAGTCAACAAAGAAATTCTGATTCTTGATGAATCTGTATTTTGAGAAAAAGCAGTTTGTTGAATGCCTAAAAGCATTATGAGGACATAAACCCTCCAAAGATTTTTCATGCGATTCGATTAGATAGGAATTCCTTCAAAAATAGCAAAAATTATCTGCTGTAGTTGGGTGCTTCTTTGGTGATGAAAACATCATGTGCATGACTTTCCCTGATACCTGCATGGGTAATCTTTATGAATTTGGCTTCTTGCAACATGGCTAAGTTTGCTGCGCCGCAATAGCCCATTCCTGCTTTCAGTCCGCCTGTAAATTGGTGCACAACTTCTTTTAAATATCCTTTGAAAGGAACGCGTCCTTCAATTCCTTCCGGAACAAATTTCTTCACATCTCCTTCACCTTCCTGAAAGTACCTGTCACTACTTCCCTGCGACATAGCACCCAAAGAGCCCATACCTCTGTATTGTTTGAATTTTCTTCCCTCATAAATGATAGTTTCTCCCGGGCTTTCTTCGGTTCCTGCAAACATGTTGCCCATCATAACACAGCTTGCACCTGCCGCCAAAGCTTTTACCATATCGCCAGTGTATCTTATTCCACCGTCGCTAATGATGCCTACTTTGCTGTTTTTTAATGCTGCAGCTACTTCCATTACGGCAGTTATTTGTGGAACACCCACACCGGCTACAATGCGTGTTGTGCAAATAGAGCCCGGGCCTATACCAACTTTAACTGCATCGGCGCCTGCATCTGCTAGTGCCTTCGCGCCTTCACCCGTACCCACATTTCCTGCTATCACATTCATTTGCCTGAACGATTTTTTAATTTTTTTCAAACTGTCGATAACGCCTTTCGTGTGTCCATGGGCGCTATCCAAACAAATGACATCAACCCCAACTTGATTCAATGCATCAACTCGGTCCATGATGTCTTGGGTAATGCCAACACCGGCGCCAACCAACAATCTGCCGAATTCATCTTTAACGCTGTATGGGTGACTTTTTAGTTTTAGGATGTCTCCAAAGGTAATGAGGCCAATAAGTTTGCCACTTCTATTAACAACAGGAAGTTTTTCAATTTTGTTTTTCTTGAAAATTAATTCTGCCTTTTTAAGGTCTGTTCCTTCGGGTGCGGTGATGAGGTTTTCTTTCGTCATTACATCGCCAACCTTGTTTTTCAAATTGGTTTCAAAGCGAAGATCTCTGTTGGTGAGGATTCCAATAAGATGGTGTTTACTGTCGACTACAGGGATACCTCCGATTTTATTTTCTTTCATCAGGCGCAGCGCTTCACCGATTGATGCGTCCGCATGAAGCGTTATGGGGTCAAGTATCAGGCCACTTTCGCTTCTTTTTACTTTTCTCACCTGTTCAGCCTGTTGCTGGATAGTCATGTTTTTATGTAAAATTCCCAAGCCGCCCTCACGAGCCAATGCAATGGCTAAGGAGGCTTCTGTAACAGTGTCCATGGCCGCACTCAGAAGCGGAATATGCAGTTTTATTTTTTGGGTTAAAGAAGTTGAAATGTCAACATCCTTTGGTAAAATTTGGGAATAAGCCGGTCTTAGTAGAACATCATCAAAGGTTAAACCTTCTGTGCTAATTTTTTCGCCGGTTGATTTTGCCGATGTGGAACGTTTGTTTGCCATAGGCAAAATTAGCTATTTTAGCGTTTATGCTTGTAGTCCTAAGGTTAACTTTTGGTAAAAAAATGGCTTTTTTATCTCGTCAGCCTATACATTTTCCCGGGTAAGGCAGTTATTTTCTCCATCATTTCAAGGCTAAGTAATGCGCCGGCTATTTCATTGCTGTTGCATTTGCATTTATCTGTAATTGTATCAACATGTGCTGTTTTTTCATTGCAAAGTAGTTCTACAATTTTCTTCTCCAAGTCATTGAGGTTTTCAAAGAGTGCAAGCTGTGTTGGTTTTTCGGTTTGCCTGTAGTTTTCCCACCTCATCAAGTTTACGATGTCTTTAGCAGAAGTAATAAGCTGTGCTTTGTGTGATTTAATCAATTCATTACAACCTTCGCTTTTGCTATCATTCGTTCTCCCCGGAAAAGCAAATACATCTCTATGGTAACTGTTGGCTATTTCTGCAGTTATAAGAGAACCTCCTTTTATACCGGATTCCACCACTATTAATGCATCGCAGATACCGGCTGTAATTCTGTTTCTTTTAGGGAAATTTTGTTTGTCGGGTTTTTCTGTAAAGCTGAATTCAGTAAGTAAGCCACCTTGTTTAAGCATTTCTTTGGATAAAGGCTCATTTACTGATGGATATAAAGTCTGAAGGCCATGTGCAAGCACCCCAATAGTTGGCAGGTTGTTTGCCAGTGCCGATTTGTGTGCAACGGTGTCTATTCCATAAGCAAGCCCGCTAACAATAGTCAAATCAAATTCGCTAAGTTCTTTAATTAATTTTTCGCAATCGTATTGCCCTTGATGTGTATGGTTTCTTGTGCCGGCAACTGAAATTATCTTTTCCTTATTCAAATTAACTCCACCCTTATAATACAGCATTATTGGGCTGTCTGCGCAATTCAACAATCTTTTAGGATAATTTTCGGAGGTAAAAAATAAAGCCTGAATGTTGTTTTTATTGATAAATTTTATTTCCTGTTCAGCTTCTTTGAAAAGCCTGAATCTCTTTATGGCATCTGCTCTTACTTTTCCGATGCCTTCAATTTTTTCCAGCATTCTTGCCGGAGTTTTAAATACAGCTTCTGCAGAACCCAGCACTTGCACCATGGCTTTGGCTTGTATATCGCCTATGGTTGGGATTTTTGTCAGGGCGATTTCGAAAAGTAAGTTGCTGTCCATTTTGGCAGCAATGTTAAGGCAGGTATTAATTAGATAAGACGTGAATTTCCGTTCTTCTGTTGTTGCTTTTCCCTTGTTCAGTTGAATTGCTGTCTATAGGTATACTGTCTCCAAATCCTTTCGCAACCAATCTTCCTTTTGCGATTCCTTTTTGAACTAGGTAATCTACCACGGCTTTTGCTCTGTTTATGCTCAAGTTTTTATTAAAGGCGCTTCCCCCTGTATTGTCGGTATGTCCCTCAACAGATAGCCTTATGGCAGGATTGTCATTCAGCAATTTCACTACATTATCCAATTCAGTGAACGATGCTGTATTGATGCTTGCTTTGTTGTAGTCGAAAACGATGTTTTTCAAAATAACCTTTGCGCCGGCTTCAGCAACTTGTAGTGGCACATCAATGATGTAAAAAGAATCATCAGGGGCTTGTTCAAGCGTAAATCTGTTGGAATAAAAGAGGTAGCCCTTTCTGTAAATATCCAAAGCGTAAGTGCTGCCTTCGGGAAGGGTAACCAAGTAGTTGCCATCTTCATCTGTTTGTATAGATGTTGTTTTTTGAAGAGAATCAATGCTAGTTAAATGAATCATTGAGGGCAAACCCAATTTTGTTTTATTGTCGTAAACCTTTCCCCTTATCCAAAATGTTCTTGTTGCTTTGATTGCGCTGGGCAAGGTAAAGTTGTAAATATCCAAGCCGCCGCCTGTATTAAACCTATCGCTCGAATAATAAGCTGTTTTCCCATCTGCAGCAACAAACAAAGAGCCTTCGTCGTCTATAGTATTAATGGGATAGCCAAGGTTTAATGGCTTGGTAAAAGTAGAGTCATTTATTTTTTTGGAAACAAAAACATCAGATTGTCCGTATCCTAAAAGGCCATTGCTGTTGAAATAAAAAGTAGTGTTGTCTGCATGAATAAACGGACAGGTTTCATCTCCTGATGTATTGATGGCAGGTCCGGCATTGATTGGTTTTCCCCATCTTCCCGCACCCACTTTTTTGCACATCCAAATATCTTTACCTCCATAGCCTCCATCTTGTGTACTTGAAAAATAGAGCACTTGTTTATCTGCAGATAACGAAGGAGTAGATTCCCAAAGATCTGTGTTGATAAAGGGTCCGAGGTTTTCACCGGGCATCCATTCGCCGTTTTTGTTTTTATAGGAAAGGTAAAGATCACAATTGCCATACCCTTCAGGGTAGTTACATCCCGTAAAAATCAGGCATTCTCCATCTGCTGAAAATGTTTGTGCCCCCTCGTTGAAATTTGTATTGAGTTTACCTTCTAATAAATGTGCGGCAGACCATTTGCCATTTATTTTTTCACTTTGATAGAAGTCTTCATCACCTTCTACGCGCCTGTTGAATATCAGCGTATTGCCATCAATACTCATGGAAGGGTAGTATTCCAGATTATCAGTATTTACATCAGTGCCTAAGCTTATTGGAATGAAATTCTTTTTGTTGTCGGGATATTTTTTGTCAAAGTCTATGGCAAATTCATAGGTGCGTTTGCGGTAGTTTGCTGCTTTGATGCTTTGAGTATTTAAGCGATCTATCAGCAGGAATCGATTGACAGCTTCCAAAGCTCTTTCAAAAGCACCTGTGCCGGCAAGTGAGATGGAGTAGGGAAGGAGGTAGTATAAAGAAAATACACTGTCCATTTCAATGCCTTTATCAAAATCTGCAACTGATTTTTGATAGTCCTTTAAACTTGCGAATACCCCTGCACGTGATAAGTAAGCTTCTACATATTTAGGCTCGATGGCTATGGCTTGGCCTAGTTTTTCTATGGATTGTTCATAGGCGCCTTTAAGTGCAAGCTCATAGGCTGATTCGTAAATCAACTGGGCTTTTTCATCAATCTTTTCCGGATCATACCATTGGCATTTAGCGGTAAAAGTTTGCAACAATAAAAAAGCCAAAATACATAAAGTGCGTGCAACATTTTGCATTTGCAAAATGGAAATTTGGGTAGGAATATTTTTGGAGTTGTTCATTAAGGCACATTAATGTATTTGTGAAGCTGAAGCGACAATTCCCATTTTGGATTTGCTTTGATGTACTCAATAATCATGGGGGTTACCAATGCTGATTTGTCCCATTCTGGTTGCAAGTAAAGTTTGCAATGAGAGGGGACTTGTGATGCATAGAATTCGGCCCATTCGAAATCGCTTTTATTGAATACAACAATTTTTAGTTCGTTGGCGCATTTAATTACTTGTTCAAGCGGGGCTTTAAATTTTTTGGGAGAAAGACAAACCCAGTCAAAATTACCGCTCAATGGATGCGCGCCTGATGTTTCAATGTGGGTAAGAAAGCCTTCTTTTTGAAGTGCGCTTGTTAGTTCATCTAGGTCGTGCATTAAAGGCTCACCCCCCGTAATTACAACAATGCCTTGGTTGGTTGCTTTTTTGATGGAATGAATGATGTCCGAAATTTGCATCAAAGGATGAGCATCTTTGTCCCAACTTTCCTTTACATCACACCAAACGCATCCAACGTCACAGCCGCCCAGTCTGACGAAATAAGCTGCTTTGCCTTGATGAAAGCCTTCACCCTGCAGAGTGTAAAAATGTTCCATAACAGGAAGCTTATTTTTAGTAAGCGTAGTAGAGATGGCAGTCATATCAGCTTTTGAATTTAAATTTATTTTGATAGGCGAGCAGGGTATTTTGAAGAATGGCAGCGATGGTCATAAGTCCAACGCCTCCGGGAACAGGGCTTATGCTTTTGCATTTGGGAGCTACAGATTCAAAATCAACATCTCCTTTGATTGCAAAACCTGATTTTTTAGAGGAATCAGGAACACTATTGATGCCCACATCAATAATTACTGAACCTTCTTTAATCATATCTGCTGTTAAAAAACCTGGCTTGCCCAATGCTGCTACAACCAAATCTGCAGAGAGGCACAAGTCTTTGATGTTAGATGTTCGACTATGGCATACCGTTACCGTGGCATTTCCGAAGGGCTCATTTCTGCTTAGCAGGATGCTTATTGGTCTTCCGATAACATTGCTTCTTCCTATTACAACAGCATGTTTTCCAGTTGTTTCTATCTTAAAATATTCCAGCAACAACATGATGCCAAGTGGCGTTGCCGGCACGAACGTGGGAAGCCCAAGTGCTAGTTTGCCGGCATTAACAGGATGAAGTCCGTCAACATCTTTAGAAGGATCTATAGCATTGATTATTTTGCTTTCATTGAAGTGAGCAGGCAATGGAAATTGAATAAGTAGGCCATCAATGGATTGGTCATTATTGACTTTTTCTATTTGCTGTATAAATTCATTTTCAGAGATGTCTGCATCCAACCTTATGATTGAACTTGTAATTCCGGTTGCAGCGCAGCCTTTGATTTTACTGTTGAGGTAACTTTCACTTGCAGGATTATTGCCTGCTATTATTGCACAAAGGTGCGGGGTTCTTCCATTAGGAGTTGAAGAGCTTAAAATCGCATTTTTCAAGCTTTCTAAAATAGCTGCCGACGCCAGTTTGCCATCTAAAATTTGCATGGTGCAAAAGTAACCATAATTGTACAACAGAATTAGCTAATTGACTAAAAGCCGTGATAATAATCGTTAAAATCTGTCTTTAAAACATTTTGTGATTGGTGTATTCATCCAAATTGAAAACGGCCTTAGTATTTTCTTTGTTCTTCAATATTCGTGTGATGAAAAGGCTAATTTGTTGGTTTGTTTTTCTTTTGTACGTTATACATGGCATTGCGCAAAATACTACTCAGCCACTTGTTCAGCTTGGCGTACTTTCTGCCTTTGACAGAGAAAATAAAAACTTGCTTTCTGCAAGGATTAATCCTGCTGTAGCTATTGCTTCAAATCGAATAAATTATTTATTATACGGCGAAAGACGCTATTTGTTGGATGACCTTCCCTTTATTATGGCAGCTGTTTATGTGCCTGTTCATCAATGGAAATTTACTTTCGATTTCAGCAGATTAGGGGGCAATAAATATCAACAATCTGAAGCCAATCTATCACTTTCGAAATCTTTACATCCTAAAATTGATTTTGGGTTGACCTTTTCAGGGTTGTCGCTGCATACGAACATGGAAAAATGGCGACCAAATTTTGGTTACAAGATTGGTGTGGTATTTCGAAGTAGCGAGAACTTGCGTATGGGAATAGCAATTAGCGAAAGAAGAAAGACAAATAGTTTCATTGATAATAACCCATTGATTGAAATGTCTGCCGGATTTGGCTATACATTTTCGAACATCACTACAAGCACATTTCACATCAGCAGATCTACGAAGGGCAGTCTTGATATGGTAAGTGGCATCGTTATGAAGGTTAAAAATAAATTAAGAATTGATGCAGGTTACTCCTCAAAAAGTGGATCGTTATTCGGGGGAGTGTGTTTCGCGTATAAGTCAATTAATCTGGGCTGCTATCTTTCCAACCATCCTTATTTGGGAACAACCCCAGCCTTGATGTTGAAATCTTTGTAAACGTGCAAGCTTATGCTTTATGAAAATTACTTTGTACACTTTGATTTGTTTTTTGATTTTGCCTTTGAGACATAAGGCTCAGGATACCTTAACTGCAGGATTGAACAGATTTGATTCTTTTTATGGTTCTGAAAATTCAGGTGAGCAAAATGAAGATGCCCTTGCCGAGCAAAATGAAAGGTTACATTATTATACAAAACATCCCATAAACCTAAATCAGGATAACCTTGATGATTTATCCGCTTTATTGTTGTTGACACCACTACAAATCGACGCATTAAAACGATATAAAAAAAATGCAGGCCCATTGATTAGTGTTTATGAAATGCAATCGATACCAGGTTGGGATATCCGGCTAATCAATAATATTAAACCATTTGTTGCCGTTGGCTCTTTAAGAAGCTTGCCATACGCTGGACAAAACAGCTCTTCAATAAGTCAACAATTTTCTATAAGAACAATTTATGCCTTGGAAAGAGCAAGAGGTTATTCAGCCTGGGATGATGTGAATCGACAAAATATTTATCCGGGATCTCCCTTAGGGTTAATGCTGAAATACCATTTTCAATGGGGCAAGAATTTTGGATTTACTACATCCTTAGAAAAAGATCCGGGCGAAAAAATTTTCAACAATAACAATCGAGGGTTTGATTTTTCGACTGCTAATTTATGGTTGAGGGATGTAAAGAAGATAAAATTGTTAGTGCTGGGTGATTATACCGCCAATATTGCTCAGGGTTTGATATGCTGGCAGGGGTTTTCATTTGGCGGCACATTTGAGCCTGCAATGTTTAAAAAGTCAGGAGATGTTATCAATCGATACAGGTCAACCGCTGAGTTTGGTTTTAATAGAGGATTAGCAATCAGTTTAAATGCAAAAAAAATTCAACAGCATTTCTGGCTGTCCGGCAGACAAATGGATGCGAGAACAGTATTAGATTTTGATTCGGTTTCAAAGGCCATAACATCCTTTCAAACAACTGGATTGCATAGAACTTTTTCTGAAAACAGCAATAAGAACAACGCAACCGTTTTTCAAACAGGGTATGTGTTACAATGGCATCAATCCAATGTGAATTTTGGCTTGAATTTTCACCGTGTTGCATTTGAGAAATCTAAGACCGCAGGTGTTAAGCTTTACGAGCGATTTGAAACGAGATTGAAACATTTATCAAATGCCAGTATTGATGGCGGTCTTAATCTATTTAACATTCATTGGTTTGGTGAGTGGGCACTGGACGATAAGTTAAGGAGTGCTATTTTAATAGGTGCTATTGGCAGTATTTCTAAACAAGCAGACCTCGCCATCTCTTTTAAACATATTCCTTTGGGGTTTCAATCTCCATCAGTTAACGGATGGAATCAGTATTTCAGCATTCGCGCATCCAATAGTTTTACTGCGCTTATGAATCTTCTTTTGTTCAAAAGCGCTAAACTCTCTGTTTATCTTGAACAAAACAAATATCCCTGGCCAACCTACAACAAAAATGCATCTGCACTTTTTGCTGGTTGGGGTTTTCGTTTTGCCTTACAGAAAAACAAGCGTGAGGAATTAATGGTTCAGTATAAAAAAAATACTGACTTGAGCAACATTCAAAACGAAGTTATCGCCATAAAGACATTAGGGCTAGAGATAAAAAACCAACTTGACATACAACATCGTTTCGCTGTTAGTGATGTTTTGTGGGTAGTTAATCAACTTAATTTGGTAAGTTTTAAGCAAAATGGAAACAATCCTTCGCAAGGATTTTCAATTAATAGTCATGTGCAATTCAATAAAGTCAAACCCAGCTGGAATCTGCAGGCCTCATTCAGGTATTTTCACACAGATGATTTCGCTTCCGCAATCTATTTTCGTGAAACTGCGGTTAATTCAACATCAGCGGGACTTTTGGCTTATGGTAAAGGGTATAGGTTTTCAGCTCTGCTACATTTCAAATGGTCCAAGTCAATTGAATTTGATATCAAATTATCGAGAGTGGTGTATTATGGGGTACATGATTTTGGCCAGGGTTGGGATGAAATAGCAGGAAACAATAGAACTACGGCTGTAACTATGATAAGGCTCAAACTCTGAATATCATTACATTGGAAATAACAAATGAACTATAAAATAATTTCGATCATGAATTTTACTGCCAAATATTTTTTTGGAGTTTTAACTTTTTGTTTACATTTACGAATAATTAAATCATAAAAATTTAAACATGAGAAGATTTTTATTATTGTTCATGATGTTGATGTTTTGCGGAACATTAATATTTGCACAAACCCGGGTGGTAACCGGAAGGGTAATAGACAATACAGGAAAGCCTGTATCTTTTGCTTCTGTTACTGTAAAAGGATCCAAGGCGGGTGTTCAGGCAGACGTAAATGGTGAATACACCATTAAAGTAAACACCGGCGATGTTTTGGAAATTTCTCAAACCAACTTTGCAACAGTTGAGGAGAAGGTTGGAAGTTTATCCATCATTGTTACCGAATTGATGCAAAAGGACAATACCATGAAAGAGGTTATTGTAACCAGTGCCTTCCAAACCAAAAGAACGTTGAGAAGTCAGTCATCCAATGTTCAAAACATTAGTGGTGATCAGTTGAATACTGTTCGTGCTTCAAATGTAAACAACGCTCTTGCAGGAAAGGTTGCAGGTGTTCAGGTGCTTAGTCAGTCTGCAGTGGCACTAGGTAGAGAAACCAAAATTCGTTTAAGAGGTGAAAACTCTTTAGGTGTGGGTGCCGGGGCTCTTTACGTTGTGGATGGTACCATCATACCTAGTTCAGCAGATATTAACCCTGATGATATAGATAATATTACCGTTTTACAAGGTCCTGCTTCTGCAGCTCTTTTCGGACCTGATGGAGCTAACGGTGCCATTGTTATTACCACAAAAAGAGCCAAAAAAGCCAATGGAGCCTACGGAATTGAAATTAATAGTGGTGTTACTGTAGATAATATTTACATTACCCCTGATTATCAAAACTCTTATGCTGGTGGAACAGGTCCTGATATGATCCAATATAAGTGGGTGGCTGGCCAACCTGAAGCTTGGAAAGCCTTGGATGGTAAATTTTACCATAATTATGATGATGATGCCAGCTGGGGACCTCGTATGAACGGACAAGAATACATTCCTTGGTATGCTTGGTATGGCGGACATGAAGCCTCTTATAAAACAGGTCGTTTGGTTTCTCAAGGAAGCAATGCACGTGATTTCTATAACAGAGGATACACCAAAACCAATAACATCAGCTTTTCTAAAGCTACAGACAATACCAATTTGAGGGTTTCTTACACTAACCTTGATGTAAAAGGGCTTATTCCTAATCAGTACATGAAAAGGAATACCCTTAATACCAATATTACGATGAATGCCACTTCCAAATTGACTCTTGGAGCCAGCATCAACTACATCAATCAAAGAAGAAACGCAGATGGTGATGATGGATATTCTAATCAGTCTTCAGGATCTTTCAACCAGTGGTTCCACAGAGATTTAGACATTAATAAATTAAGAGAGTTAAGAGGATTGAAAACCCCCGAAGGTATTTATGCAACATGGAACATCACCAATCCAGATGGATATGATCCTACTAATCCAGTCGGATTTTATGGAGCTAACTACTGGTATAATCCTTATTCCTTTTTTGATTTAATCAAAAATTTCGATGAAAGAAATCGCTTGTTCGGAGATATCTCACTCACTTACAAATTCAATAATGCTTTTAGTTTGAAAGGTACTTATCGCAGACAGCAATTAAATACTAGTGGATACAACATTTATCCTACTGAACTTGAAGTTTCAAATGGTGGTCAAACAGGATTCAATCCTTATGGAGAGACAACAGCAGAATCTCAATTGGCTGCCTACCAAACCAGCCAGTCATTCAGCAACCGTCAGTACTATGAAGGTTTAGCAACTTACACCAAAAAAGTAAAGGATTTTCAAATCAATTCAAATGCGGGTTTCGTAATTTATAAAGCAACTTCTAGGTCTTTTGCAGCCAACACGAGCGGAGGTTTGAGTATCCCTGGTGTTTATTCTTTGGCAAACTCCGTTAACAGAATCAGGAACAACGGTTCAAA
>CANHMN010000022.1 GCA_947461645.1 Chitinophagaceae bacterium
GCTTTTTGCCAGGCATCAAAACCGCCATCCAAACAACCGATCATTTTATCGAAACCTACTCTTGCCAATCTAACAACAGACTCTTCTTCTTTTCCTTCATCCGTAACCAACAAAATTGGTTTATCAAAAGACAAAAGATTGCCCGCCCATTCGGCAAACCTTCCTTCTAATCCAATGGAAATGGAACCCGGCACATATCCTTGTGTAAAGGTTGTTGCTTTTCTGGTGTCCAAAACGACAGCTTCGTTTTCTTTTGTTAGTGTTTTGAATGCGTCAACAGATAGCTTGATAGTACCTTTCTTTACCACATCGCTCACATCTTCATAACCCATTTGGTTGATGCGAGCATTTACAGCAAAATAAACAGGTGCAGCTGCAAGCCCATTGGTAACAGCTTTGATGAAGTCTTCTTTGCTTTGAGGTTGCAAAGCGTAATTTGTTTTTTTCTGATCGCCGATGGTGCTAAACGTGTCTGGGCCAAGGTTTTTTCCGCAGCTGCTTCCCGGACCGTGAGCAGGATAAACGATAACATGATCTTCCAAAGGAAGTATTTTATTTTGAATGGTATCGAACATGATGGCAGCTAGATCATCGCTGCTGAGGTTTCCGCTACTCAAATCCGGACGTCCAACATCTCCCACAAAAAGGGTGTCTCCGGTAAAAATGGAATGGGCTTTCCCATTTTCATCTTTCAACAAATAACAAGTGCTTTCCAGTGTATGTCCGGGTGTGTGCAACACTTCAATAGTAAGTTTTCCAAAAGAGATTATTTCTCCATCGGTTGCACTATGAATGGAATAATTGGTTTTGGCCCCCGGCCCATAAACTACAGGCGCTCCAGTTCTTTTGGAAAGGTCTAAATGACCGCTAACAAAATCGGCATGAAAATGTGTTTCAAAAATATAGGCGATTTTGGCATTCCTTTCTTTGGCAAGATTCAAATAGGCATCAATATCCCTTAATGGATCAATTACAACAGCAACTCCTTCGCTTTCAATATAATAAGCGGCCTCGCTCAGACAATTGGTATAAAATTGTTTAAGAAACATCGTTTTTTTTGTAAAGGTAAAAAAAAGCGGCTATCTGAAGATAGCCGCTCAATAATTTGAAATTTATCTAATAATTATTGCTCAACAAGATCATTTACAAATTTCTTCATTTCATCAATTCTGTTGTAGTTCACAGTGTAATGAATGAATTTTCCGTCGCGTTGCGTAAGAACAATACCTGCTCTTCTTAGAATAGCCAAATGTTGAGAAGCAACAGATTGCTCAATTCTAAGTTTCACATAGATCTCCGTAACGGTAATTCTTTTTTCTGTATCAATCAGACCAAGAATTTGCTGACGAAGTTTGTGGTTTAATGCCCTTAATACCAAAGCGGCTTTTTTCAAGTTTTGCAAATTGAATTTCAATGTAGTAGAAGCGCCCAGAAGAGTTTCTCCTGCTGCTTCTTTGTTTGTTGTTGGTTGTAAAGACATAGGTTTATCGATTTTAAATTTTAAATGAGAATGCAAATATATTTCTTTTCTATAAATAATAAAACAAAAAATATAATTAAAAAATATCTTATCGCTTAAACTAAATAAAATATTCTTTGATGTACTTAGGTTCTGTTAGTGCCAAATCGCTGAAAATGCCTTGTTGATGGTATTCAAAAGACAAAAGAGCAAGGGCTTTTGTATAGTTAGTGTTGGGAAGGAAAATGGCATTTTGACTTGTAATTACCGGTTTGAATTTAAAGCAGCCATTGCCCGAAAAGGCGATTTTGCTTTCAAACAGTATTTTGGAAAAGGAATGTTCATCCAAAATCATGGCACAAGGCTCTAAAACACTTTCCAGATTGTTGGTAAAAACAGCCGTAAACACCTCCATTCTTCTGGCATCAATCATCGGACAAAATAAATCAGCATCGTTGGCATTACTGATAGAAGAATCTTTAGCCATCATTTTTAAAGTACAAATGGCAATCAAGGGCTTTTGCAGCGCGTAGCAAAGTCCTTTTGCGGTTGACATTCCAACCCTCAATCCTGTGTAGGATCCCGGACCTTCCGTAACTGCAATTGCATCAATGGAGTTCATGCTTATTGATGTTGATGCTAATAAAATTTTGATGGTTTCATGCAAAAATGTTGCATGTTCTTTTTGGTTGTTGTTTTCTGCAGATTGAATAATAGTTCCATCTTGAGCAACAGATACTGTAGCGTTTTCCGTTGAGGTGTCGATATTTAGAATGAGGCTCATTTTTTTCCCGCTTCAGATTTTAGCAGTGCAGATGGAGTGTATTTTGAATCGGTATTGCTCAAAGTTTCAAGCAACTCAAATATTGGTGCAATACCAATTTGTGTTTTCCATTCGAATGGGCCTTTAGGATAATTGGTGCCCAATTTCATGGCGACATCAATTTCTTCGGGTGTACTGATGCCATCTTCCATTGCGAAATAGGCCTCATTAATGATCATGCAAACCACTCTTGCGGTCACCATTCCTGCTTCGTCTGCAACTGCGATGTTTTTTTTATTGATGGCTGTAAGGAAACTGGAATGTATTTCAGACATTTCACCTGCCACTTCCCAAGTATCTCTTTCCAAAAAACCATTCCAACCATTTATGCGAACTACATTTTGGGGATGATTTTTTTCTTTAAGAGTAAAGCACACACTGTTGATGAATACCGGAATAGATACAGCATGATAGTTTTCCTCACCTGCGTTTTCTGAAAGATTTACGAACAGATCGATAGCTTCAGGGTTTTGGAGTTGGCTGATGTCATTTACAACAACCCAATTGAATGCAGGATTCATTTTCACCACAAGATCAATAGAGTGTTGATTTCCTTTGATAGCTATATTCATGTATTGATGATAAATTGTGCTTTACAAGGATGTTCAAAAGTGTAAAAGCGGTTGATATTTTTAGCAAAAATAGGTTGATGAAAAGGATATATTTGCATCATCAATAAAAAAATAAACAATGTCTGATAAGAAGATCATTATCACAGAAAACGCTCCGGCTCCCATTGGACCCTACAATCAGGCGGTAAAGACAGGTAACTTGCTTTTCATCTCCGGACAAATTGCGCTTGTGCCGGGTACCGACAAACTCGCAGATGCAAGCATCGCAGAAGAAACGGAACAGGTGATGAAGAATTTACAGGCCATCCTAACAGTTGAGGGGGTAGATTTTGCAGCTGTTGTGAAGACGACTATTTTTTTGAGCAGTATGGAGCATTTTGCTGAAGTCAATAAAATTTATGGTTCTTATTTTACCGGAAACTATCCTGCCAGGGAGACTGTTGCCGTTAAGGGGCTTCCCCGAAATGTTAATGTAGAAATAAGCATGATTGCTTCCCTTTGATATGATTATTATCACAGCTCCCGTTCATCCCGTCTTCATTGAAACACTTGAGCAAAAAGGCTTTACTTACAGGTACGTACCTGCATGCAACTATGAAGAGTTGAGAAACCTCATCCACGAAGCAAATGGTTTGGTCGTTTCTACAAACATTACAATCGACAAAACACTTATTGATATTGGCAAATCATTAAAGTGGATAGCAAGGTTAGGCAGCGGAATGGAACATATCGATGTTGCCTATGCGCAAACTAAAAGTATCGTTTGTGTAAGTAGTCCTGAAGGCAACAGCAATGCCGTTGCTGAACATGCCCTTGGGCTGTTGATTGCCCTGATGAGAAACATCCATAAAAGTGCGCAGGAGGTAAAGTCGCACCTATGGATCAGAGAAGAAAACAGAGGGCAAGAAATTTCAGGTAAAACCATTGGGATAATCGGTTACGGAAATACAGGCTCAAGGTTTGCTAAACTTTTGTCTTCTTTTGACGCCCGAATTTTGGTGTATGATAAATACAAGACAGGCATCAAAGACGCCTATGTAGCAGAGGCCGATTTGCCAACTTTACTCGAAACGTCTGATATCATTAGCTTTCATGTGCCCTTGAATGAAGAAACCCGTTATATGGCTAATTCATCTTTTTTCGCTAACCTTCATCAACAACCTATTCTCATCAATACTTCCAGGGGAGGAGTTATAGACACCAACGCCTTGATAGAAGCCTTAACACAAAAGCGCATAAGTGGAGCTGTATTGGATGTATTGGAAAACGAAAGGCCCTCCACTTTTTCAGTGAAGGAACGTGAACAATACAATTTTCTTACCCATCAATCCAACGTAATCATAACCCCTCACATTGCGGGCTACAGTCAGCAATCATGGTATAAATTGAGCCAAATTTTGCTCGAAAAACTACAAATTTTGTAACTCGCCGGATTCCCTTTTTCGTATATTTGCGTCATATGCAACGCTTTGGTAACCTGAGGCGTTGTATTTTTTTTATCAATCGCTAAAAGAAAGAAAGATGTCAGGAACCAATTATGTTTCGCAGGATACTTTTGAAAAAATGAAACAAGAGCTTCACCAAATGAAAACCATAGAGCGTCCTGCTGCCAGCAAAGCTATTGCTGAAGCTAGGGAAAAAGGGGATTTGAAAGAAAATGCAGAATATGATGCTGCAAAAGAGGCGCAGGGAATGCTGGAAGCTAAAATAAAATACCTTGAAGGAGTAATAGCAACAGCTAGAATTTTAGATGAGTCGAATATTGATGCATCTAGGGTGAGCATATTGACAAAAGTTACCGTAACCAACATGAACACCAACAAGTCTGTAACGTATCAAATCGTATCTGAAAAAGAAGCCAGTTTAAAGGATGGGAAGATTTCTGTTACTTCACCTATCGGCAAGGGATTGCTTGGAAAAGTGGTAGGTGAAATTGCGGAGGTAAATGTTCCTGCCGGTGTTCTCAAGTTCAAGGTTGAAAAAATAAGCGTGTAGGCATCATGTCAACTATTTTTACCAAAATAATCAACAAGGAAATTCCTTCGTACCTCATTAAAGAGGATGATCATTTCTTTGCTTTTCTGGATATTTTTCCACTGGTGGAAGGGCATGTGCTTGTTGTGCCTAAAATAGAAGTCGATAAATTTTTTGATTTACCGGAGTCGTATTTGAACCGGTTGCTTTCCTTTGCTCAACCCATTGCAAAAGCCATAGAATCTTCATTTGATTGCAAGCGTTGCGGCATCAGCGTGATTGGGTTGGAAGTGCCGCATGCTCATCTGCATTTGCTTCCTATAAACAGTGCCGATGATTTAAATTTTACCCGACCGAAACTTTCTCTATCTAAAGAAGTTCTTGAAGCCATTCAACAGAAAATAGTTTCCAACCTGAAGTAATTATTTTTTTAGTCGCCCCGGATTTTTAGCAAGAAAATCTTTCCACCCGTTTGATTTGGTCGTTGGAAGACCCGTATTTGTTTTTTGTTGAAACAAATGACAAAGGGCAACGGCAAGTGCGTCTGTTGCATCCATATGTTTAGGCGATTCCTTAAAATTTAAAATTTGCTGAAGCATCAACATCACCTGTTGTTTGTCGGCATTTCCGTTTCCGGTGATGGATTGTTTTACTTTTTTGGGAGAATATTCAGTGATTGACAGTCCCGATTGCATAGCTGCTGCAATCGCAACTCCCTGCGCCCTGCCAAGCTTGAGCATGCTTTGAACATTCTTTCCAAAAAAAGGTGCTTCAATGGCAAAGCTATCGGGCTTGTGTTTTGATATCAACTCAGTTACTTTGTTGTGAATTTTTTCCAGTCGTTGATAGGCATCGTCTTTGGCAGATAGTTTCAATACGCCCATTTCAAGTAGTTTTGGCTGGTTGTTGGTTACAACAATCAAACCATAACCCATGATGATGGTTCCAGGATCAATACCTAATATGATTTTTGAAGCTTTTTGCAAGGACACGCTTAATTTTACCGGATAATTTACTGCTTGAACAAAAGTATTAAAATAACGCTCAATTATATCTTTGGTCCGTTGGTATTTCTCTTGCTTACGTACAGTTTGTACCGGCAACTGAAACAACAAGAGGATATTGCGGGAAGTTGGTGGCACATCAGAATGGGTTGGCAATATTCATTGTTGATGATGGTGTTGTTGCTGATGCTTCTTAATTGGTTTTGGGAAGCATTAAAATGGAAGTATTTGTTGAAATCGGTTCAAAGGTTAAGTTTGTCTGATGCCTACAAATCTGTTCTTGCCGGCACAACTATTTCATTCATTACGCCAAACAGAGTAGGTGAATTTGGCGGTAGGATTCTTTTTGTTGAAGACATCAATAAGCCCAAAGCAATAGCTTTGAGCATTTATGCCGGATTGATTCAGCTATGGGTTACTTTCCTCTTCGGTATACCTGCATTGTTGCTCATGCAAAACCAAAGCGCTTTGCAACAAAGCACCAACACACTAAAAACCCTATTTACTTCCTATCCATTGCTGTTGTTTTCTTTTGTGGTAGCTTTTTTGCTGACTGTTGTTATTTTCAAGTTCTATTTTTTACTAAAAATATTCATGAGAATAAAGTGGGTGGAACGCAGGCTTTCCTTTTTGCAAATATTGGAAAGCATAACAACAAAGGAAATGTTAAGAATGTTGTTGCTATCGGTATTCAGGTATTTCACCTTTATCTTGCAGTACTGGTTGATGTTGAAGTTGATGAATGTTGACGTGCAACCTTTGATGAGCTTTTGTTTAACTGCAGTTTTTTATTTGCTGATGGCCATTGCACCAACTATTGGATTACTGGAACTTCCGGTAAGGGCTTCGGCAGGTGTTGTTGTTTTTGGTTTTTTTTCGGAAAATATTTTAGGAATTCAGCTGGCGGTTTTTGGAATTTGGTTGATCAATCTTGTCTTACCTGCAATAGCCGGCAGCATGTTCATGATGAAAAAGAAATTATTTAAGTAGTATGAATATTTTTAAGTGCATTACTGTAGCAGCAACCATGATGTTTGCGCCGAATGATCAAACAGCTGATGATTTTTGTGGCATCAAAAACAAGGCATTTGCAGAAGGAGAGGTGGTTAATATGACAGTTTACTACAGCACTATGGGAGCATACATTGGAGCGGGAGAAGCCACTTTCTCAACATCGCTAGAGCGGCTGAATGGAAAGCCGGTTTACCATGTGGTTGGTTTGGGCAAATCGTTTTCTTTTTTCGATAATTTTTTTAAAGTAAGAGACCGCTATGAAAGCTATATCGATACAACAACACTTCAGCCTTTTCGGTTTGTGCGTGACGTAAATGAAGGTGGACATAAGATTTATAATCTTGTAAATTTCAACCACAGCGCTAATACAGCAACCAGTACAAATGGCATATTTCCGGTTTCAGATTGTATGCAGGATGTGATGAGTGCGGTTTACTATGCACGCAATATTGATTTCAATAAATATAAAACTGGCGATAGGATTCCCTTCGATATGTTTTTGGATGATGAGGTATTTCATTTGTATATCCGGTTAATGGGGAAGGAAAAAATCAAAACCAAATACGGAAAGTTCAATGCCATTAAATTTAAACCATTGCTTATAAAGGGAACCATGTTTAAAGGCGGAGAGCAAATGACGGTATGGGTAAGCGACGATCCCAATCACTTGATCTTAAGAGTGGAAAGCCCGATTACCGTGGGTTCCATAAAAGTTGACATGATGGGGTATAAGAACCTTCGTTACCCTTTGTCTTCGTTGATTAGTAAGCGCTGATTTCAATTAAAGTTCAGCTAAATCAAAAGATTCTTTTTTTCTGATGCCTTTCTCGGTGAGTTCGAGTGTGCAGCATTCAATTTTGGGATCGTGTTCAAAAAACAGAATGTAATTTTCTTCCTGCGCTTCTTTAAAAAATGACTTTTTTTCCTGCAAGGTGGTAAGCGGAAACATGTCATATGCCATCACGTATGGAATAGGAATGTGTGCAGCTGCAGGTAATAAGTCGGCCATGAAAACAATATGCTTTCCTTTGTAGTTTATTTTGGGAAGCATCATAGCATCGGTATGTCCGAAGGTTTGTATGATGCTGATTTCTTCGGGCAATCCGTTGTTTTCCTTTTCTATAAATTTCAATTGCCCACTTTCCTGAATAGGAAGGATGTTTTCTTTGAGAAAAGATGCTTTTTCTCTGTCGTTGGGTTCTGTAGCCCATTTCCAATGTCTTTCATTGCTCCAGTAAATGGCATTTTCAAAAGCCGGAACCAATTTATCGCCTTGGCGGATGATGCTTCCTCCGCAATGGTCAAAGTGCAAATGGGTTAGAATTACATCTGTGATGTCTTTTCTGTGAAATCCTGCTTTAGCAAGGGATTTGTCTAGGGAGTCGTCACCATGCAGGTAATAATGTCCGAAAAACTTTTCGTCTTGTTTATTGCCAATTCCATTGTCAATTAAGATTAGCTTGTCGCCATCTTCAATCAATAAACACCTCATGGCCCAGTTACACATATTGTTGTCGTCTGGAGGGTTTAAATTTTTCCAAATGCTTTTGGGTACAACGCCGAACATGGCGCCACCGTCAAGCTTAAAAAATCCTGTATTTATAGTATGAAGTTTCATGTTAATAGTTTAAAGTTGCTTTTTCATGTTTGAAGAAATATTTGCTGCAATCAAAAACAGCAAACCAATGATAAAGAAGACAATCAGGGCAAGCAATGATTTGCGCATGTCGTTGGTTATGCCCTCAATAAAGCCGAAACTAAACAGACCAATTACAATTGACAGCTTTTCAGTAACATCATAAAAGCTGAAGAAAGAGGCTGTGTCTTTTGTTTCAGGCATCAGCTTCGAATAGGTAGATCTGCTCAGGGATTGAATGCCGCCCATTATTAAACCAACCAGAGAGGCGAGCAAGTAAAATTGTATTTCCGTAGAAATATTGTAGCCTGAAATGCAAATCACTATCCAAAGTATTACACACATAATGAGGGTTCGAAAATTGCCTATCCGTCCCGATAACTTAGAAATTAAAATAGCTCCTGCAATAGCTACAAATTGAATGATGACTGCTGTTATTATGAGCTTTTGGTCTTCCAGCTTTAGTACTTTAATGCCAAAATCAATGGCGCAAAGCATTACGGTTTGCACACCCATGCTGTAAAAGAAAAATGCACCAAGGTAACGTTTGAGCACGCTCATTTTTTTAACCTGATTCCAAACGAGCTTGAGTTCATGAAAACCATTTACGATAAAATGCGTTTTGGATTGCCTTTCGCTTTTACTTCCTTGCGGCAGTCTTGCAAACGTAATTTGGGCAAATCCGACCCACCATAATCCTACCAAAAGAAACGTGATGGTGAGTGCCAGGCCTTTATCCTCCATAAAAACAACTAGTCCAAAACCAATCATTTGTAAAATAACGCTACCAATGTAGCCCATGGTATAACCTTTCGCGCTGATGCGATCCATGTCTTCTTCTGAAGATATTTCCGGCAGGTAAGAATTGTAAAAGACCTGGCTGCCGTAGAATCCGATTCCGGCAAACATAAAACAAAGCAATCCCAATTCTACATGGTCTTTGTTGAAGAAGAAAAGCAAGGAGCAGCTGACGGCGCCCATGTAGCAGAAGAAGCGCATGAATTGTTTTTTGTTGCCTTTGTAATCAGCAATGGAAGAAAGTATGGGCGACAACAATGCAATAATCAGAAAACCCAAGGCGAGCACATAGTCTTTCAGTTCTGTATTTACAAAATACCTTCCAAAAAGAGAAATGCCTTTAGGAAAATTATCAATGGAGGTAACGGCTGCGTAATATGCCGGAAAAAAAGTTGTGGTAATCACCAGGTTGTAAACCGAGTTAGCCCAATCGTACATAGCCCAGCCATTAACAACTTTTTTTGATGCGGTTTGCATAATGCTTGATTTTATGCTAATGTAGCAAATAAGGCGCTATTTAAGCACCTCGGTGCAGAATCAATAAAGAGGTATTCTTTCTGGCTTCAAAAAAAGTTAGCTTTTGATTTGTCCGGTAAAAATTAAAAGGAGTAGTATGATGCCTGCTGCTATTCTGTAATACCCCCAAATTTTAAAGCCATATTTTTTTAGGAAGCCAATAAAAAATTTTATGGCTAAAATGGCAACCACAAAAGCAACGATATTGCCAACAGCAAGCAATTGCAAATCTTCGGCTTGGAAGCCTCCTTTGTCTTTGTAAAACTTCAATAGCTTGTATCCTGTTGCAGCCAACATGGTTGGTACAGCCAGAAAGAAAGAAAATTCTGCAGCGGAGCTTCGGGAAAGTTTTTGTTGCATGCCACCAATAATGGAAGCTGCGCTTCTGCTAACACCGGGAATCATGGCAAGACATTGCCAAAATCCGATCGTCACCGATTGTTTGAAACTCACTTCATTTGCAGTTGTATCGGAGGTAAAAATTTTGTCGACGAAAAGAAAAAAAATACCGCCGATCAAAAGGCTTATGGCTACAGTAGTAGAGCTCTCAAGCAGGGCATCTATTTTATCTGCAAAGAGCAAACCGAATACCATTGCAGGAACCACGCCAGTTATAAGCTTCAGGTAAAATGAAATATTCTTGAAATCAAAAAATCTTTTGTAGTACAATACCACAACAGAAAGAATTGCTCCCAGCTGTATGGCAACGGTGAACATTTTCAAAAATTCTGTTTCTTCTAAGCCCAAAAGCTTTTCTGCTACAATCATGTGTCCGGTAGAAGAGATAGGCAGAAACTCCGTAAGGCCTTCAACGATTCCTATAATAATAGCTTCGGTGATATTCATGACAAAAAATTAAAAAAAATGCGAAGTGTTAAACTTCGCAGTAAATATTGTTGCGGTAAAGGTTAGCTGTTTTTTGACTTTTTCATTATGGCAATGATTTCGATGATGAAGCCAAGTACGATAAGAATGGGAGCAATGGTAATTCTAGATGTGCTGTACACCTCAGAAGCATTGAATTCATTGGGATTTGAGCTTCTGCCACCGGCCATCATAAAAAACCCTAAAGCTAGCACAACAAGGCCTGTAATCATCAAAAGGTAATTTTCTTTACCGAAAAGTTGCTGTGAATTGGCGGGAGTTTCTTTATTAACTTTTGACATGTTTGGAAATTTTGTGCAATATAATATTTTGCTTGATTAATTAGATAAAGATGATCAGTAAAGATCATCCAGTTTCATTTTAAGGTATTTGATAACAGCACGATGCGTACTGCCGAGAGAAATGACAATACCGAGAATAGTGATTACCAAGAACAGCAACATTAGTCCCTGCGTGTCGTGAAGTACTTTAAAGTCGGGTAAAAAGCCTTCAATGAGCATAACGGTTGTCCAAATGGCAACGATTGCTATACCAGATGAAATTAATCCGTTGATAATGGACTTTTTATTTATAGGGCGGGAGATAAATCCTCTGGTAGCACCTACCATTTGCATGGTTTTGATCAGGAATCTGTTGCTGTACATGGCTAGCCTGATGGTATTATCAATTGAAAACACCACCAGAACGGTGAGTAGAATTCCTGCAATCAGAAAAACGATGCCAGCAACCCTTACATAGTTGCTTACTTTGGCAACAGTTTCTGTTGGAAATTGAAACTCAGAAATTACACCGGGAAAATTGCTTTGGAGATTGTTGGAAAGGGCGTTGAGGCTGTCCTGGTTTACATAATTTGCTTTTACATAAAAGTCAATGCTCTCAGGCAAAGGGTTGTTCTTTAGAAACATCTTCCATGTGGTATCGTTCTCTGCATTCCATCTTTCAATGGCCATGTCTTTGGTAACATGCTCCACTTTGTTGGTAAAAGGGAATGATTTGATGTAATTCGTCAGACTGTCGATTCTTTTTTTGGAGGCGTCACGGTTAAGATAGGTATGAACCTGAATATTTTCTTTGAAGTAATCACCGGTTTTACGAAGGTTGAGAAAGAACCAGCCCACAATTCCAAAGAAAAACAATACCAATGATATGCCAATGATGGCATAAGCATAACTGGGTTTGCCTTTCTTGCCGGATATTTTTCCAAATTGAGCCATACTTAAATTGATTTATTAAATGATAGCAGTAAGTCTACAAAAGTAATGGTTTTTAAGTGCTTTACTCTACTTTTGCACTGCTCAGGAAACTGAAAATTTGTTAAAAAAATACGTTTCTTGCCTCTAAGTTATGGAATACCAATTTAATGATATTGAAAAAAAATGGCAGCAGCATTGGAAAGAAAACCAAGCTTATAAAGTAAGCAATCAGTCTGAAAAACCTTCTTTTTATGTGCTCGACATGTTTCCCTATCCTAGCGGAGCTGGATTGCATGTTGGTCATCCTCTGGGTTATATTGCCAGTGATATTTACAGCAGGTACAAAAGACTGAAGGGATTTAATGTTTTACATCCCATGGGCTTCGATAGTTTTGGACTTCCTGCCGAACAGTATGCTATTGAAACCGGCCAGCATCCTGCAACTACAACAGCTACTAACATTTCAACCTTTAAAAATCAATTGGATAAAATTGGTTTTTGTTACGATTGGGAGAGGGAACTGCGAACAAGCGATCCTGAGTATTACAAATGGACGCAGTGGATATTTTTGCAATTGTACAACAGTTGGTTTAATCCTGCTTCCAACAAGGCGGAATCTATACAAACACTTATTGCGAATTTTGAAAAGGAGGGATCTTCCGGGCATTCGGAAAAAGCAAAACAAACTTTTACAGATCAAGAATGGAGCGCATTGTCTGAAGAAAGTAAGCATGAAATTCTGATGAACTTCAGGCTGGCTTTTTCTGCTTTTGGTGAGGTAAACTGGTGTGAGGCGTTGGGTACAGTTCTTGCCAATGATGAAGTAATTAATGGAGTAAGTGAAAGAGGAGGACATCCGGTTGTAAAGAAAAAAATGCGTCAATGGTATTTGAGAATCACCGATTATGCCAACAGGTTATTGGATGGCCTTGAAACAGTTGATTTTA
>CANHMN010000023.1 GCA_947461645.1 Chitinophagaceae bacterium
GAATAAGCGATTTCATAGTTACCTTGACTAGCGTAAGAATAGGTTACATTAGGTTGATCTATAAAATTGTTATCTCCCAAATTCCAATACCAATGCTGCAATCCACCTTCATAATCTGTACTCAAATCTGTCAATCTCACAACATCACCCAAACAAGCCTGGGACTTATCTTGACTGAAATTCACATCCGGATTAGGATGAATGGTAATCGGAAACACACTTGTTGAATCCAAGCAAGAACCACCAGAAGAAGCAGTTAACTTTATAAAGTAAGTTTCAACTGTTCTTGTCTTAGGATATTTATAAGCATAGACTTGGTTTAATGTTGGAACGTTATCAGTTTGAATTATCGATGGCGTTCTGAGTGTATCCCAACAAATATTTACGCGAATAATTTCGCCCAAAGAAATAGTTGAAGTGTTTTTGATGTAAACCGAATCTTTATCGCAAACAACAGTCGAATTCAAAAGATTTAATGAAGGATCCGGTTTAGCTCCCCCAACATAAAAACGCTGAGTTATACTATCTAGGCAACCTGACTGATTGGTTACCCAAAGTTCTACATCCTTGTAACCGATGGTTGTATAAACATGTTGAGGACTTTGCTGATTGGAGAAAAACCCATCACCGAAAGTCCAACGCCACTGCTGCGAACCAGCTACCGTATTTTGTGGAAATCTTGTGGTATCAATGAACTGTACGAAGGGATCAAGCAAACATGCATCTGGATTAATAAAGCCTGCAAGCGGCTTAGGACTAATTTGTATTGCAGAAAGTTGAACGGTATTTGAACAACCTGAATTCGAAATCAATGTTACACTTGGAATGTACCCTATCGAATCCTGATAACTATGTTGAATATTACCACTTGTTGTAGTTATGGTAGTATTGTCGCCAAAATCCCACACCCATCTCTTTAATGTATCAGGCAACGACATCAAAGATGTACCTGTAAAATTCACCGGAGAATTGAAACAGGTTGGGGAAGAATTTGAAATGTTAGCTGTCGGTTTCCTGGAAACCACAATCTGCTTTACAATGGTATCGCTAAGACAACCAACATTACTAACAATGTGAAACTTTAAAGTATAGGTTCCGGGGTTGGCATAAACGTGAGATGGATTTTGTTGATTGCTGAATTGACCATCCCCAAAATTCCAATACCATTTGAAGGGAATAACTCCGTTTGAATAATTGGTAGAATCCTTAAATTCAATTGGATCATTCAAGCATCCACTAAAAGGCAGCCAACCAAACTGGGCATCAGGAGCTACATTAACCTCAACATAAAATACTTTATCTATTGAATTACCACAACCATCAGCACTCGTTGTACCAGCTGTAACCAAAACAGCCTGGCCAGGATTTACGTTTGGCGAACCGAATGCAATAGTATTTGGTAGTTGATAAACCCAAACTTGCTTTCCTAAAAGCAAATACGTTGTGTCCAACAATGCATCCACTTGAGCTTGTGTCGGAAAATTCTGATTAGGAATATTAGGGTCATTGAAGTCAAAATTGAGAGAGGTAGGAATAAAAGGTAGAGTAATCTTAAAATAAAAAGGTGTACCAGCGCAAATCTTAGTACCAGAAATAGAATCGGCAAAAGTACTAACAGACGTAGCAAAGTTGAAGAGGTCTTTGATATTAGTACCAGCATTGTATCCGTATGATTCATTTTCTCCAAATCCATAAGCTATGGCATTGAAGCCGGAATCAGATGTTGCAGTATGGTAGGTTCTGTTGTTTGTATTGACAAAACTTTTGGTAAATATGGAATAATTTGGATCCTGTGGATGAACTAAAAAAGCCCCAATAGGCTGAACAGCACCATCAAACCGGAATGAGCTTATACCAGTTCCTCCATTAGGAATGATGGCATTTACATAGTGATTCGTTATAAACTCGTTAGGGGTTGCGTTCCAAATGATATCAGAAATGTTCTGCTCTACCGGACTTAGATAAATAACTTCAGGATCACCAAGATCATCAGGATTTCCACAACCACCACTTGATGTAACAAACTGGGCTACAGTAATTGGCAAAGTTGATTCAATTTTCAAAGGAAGATTTGTTCCCGGAATTTCATAATAAAACGATGAGACAAGCGAACCAAAATTTGTAATTGGTTGATTGTTTACTTTTACAACTGCCGCAGGATCACTTACACAAACTCTGTAAATATTCCTGTCTAAGACTTGTGTTGGAGCTGTCAGAAATTTTTTACCCCAAGCGTCTTTAGGGAAATTCTGTACCATGTAATTATCAGAGGATCTTCCACCAGATGAGTTTATTCCACATGAGATGTTAATCTTACCGCTCCCTGAAAACACAGCAATTCGCTTACAGGCACCAGTACCCGAAGCAATACTCTCTATCTTCGTACCAGTCAAATCAACGGCTGAATAAACATTCCCCACACTTCCTGTCAACTGACCCAATCCATTAAAAACCTGACCCTGAGTTAGATTTACGGTAAAAGGCACTCCGGCAGGCCTCGTCAATGTTGGCCTACTTGGTGTTATTCTAACAGAAGTAGTTCCCGTATCAGTTGCGATAACATAGAAGAAACTATTACTGTTGTCCTCGTTAGACTCGTTGGTGTAGTTGATAGAATAATAAGTCTTTCCCAAAGTATTTGTCGGAAACAAAATCGTTGCACCGGATGCTCTGTTGTTATAGATATGCGAATAGGCGACAATTGGCTTATCTGAAGTAATGTGAATACCCTTGTTCAAAATCCCCTCATTGAGTAACCTAGCATCCTGAGTCCCATTTTTAGGCATCAAAGTTGATGTAACTACTGATGGGACTGTAGTTGGAGGAGTTATTGATTGCGACCATCCTATCCCAGGAATAGAAACTGTTATGTTTGTATTAGGTTGATCCACCGCAAAATACAATATCATATCCTGAGTATTTATCGGCTGTGTAGAATTGTCATTTAACATCCTAACATGAAACCCATAACCCACCCAAAAATCAGTCCCCTTGTTGGAAAAAGATTGCGCAAAAATGTAGGAGTGAAAGGCCATTATCAAGATTACAACTATCGAACTTCTCATACTTTTTAAATTGATAATCAATGTTGCGCAATTTACGATTTTTATTGCCTACAATCTTGTTACAATTTCAGATTTATTCCATTAAAATAACATATATAAAAGGAAGCACCAACAAGTGCTTCCTCTCTGTTTTATGGATTTTGGAAATACGGGTCTCTTTATTCAACCACCATGCTTATTAAGTCCTTTGAACCAGTAGCATTTATTACCACCAATTGATAAACGCCTGCTTGAAGATTTGATGGCAGACTTACCTTCATGTTGCGCTGTCCTTTATAACTTAATGATGTTGTAAATACTTGTTGTCCAATTGCATTAAAAACCATCAATTGATATTCACCGAGTTCTTTATTGCTAAATTGAATGTTCGCTGTTTTGTTTTTTACAGGATTAGGGTATACGGTAACATTACCCTGAACATTAACCGAAGCTACTTTTACAACCGAAGAGTAAGAAACAGCACCATTATTCTCTATCGCTTTGATACGATAAAAACAAACCGAAGAGGGCGCTTCTACATCTTCAACTGTATAATTCTTAGAGGCAGTTGCATTTCCTGCAGAAACAACGTTTGCCAATTCAAATTTTGTTCCGTCTGTGCTTCTTTCAACCTGATAAGATGCTATGTTTACTTCCTGCTCAACCTTCCAGGAGATATTACTATTGTTATTTTTCAATCTTTCTGCACGAACATTGGTGATTTTTACAGGAAGCACTATTGCATTCGTATTTAATACAATCATGAATCTGTTAGCAACTGCAGATGTTGTATTAGCAACCACATCAAAATTGATACTGTTGGATTGATTGAGGTTAATAACAGTAGATGTACCGGTAACCCTATCTATCAATTTAGCCTGAACATTTTGATTTTCAAACATCATTGGCTGAATATCCAATTGGTAAGTTTTGGTCTTCAATTGATTCAACTGATAGAAAATAGTATCATTTACCACTACAGATTTTCTTCTCTCAGAAACCCATTGTCTAGATGAACTTAGAATAGAAATTGTTTCCACTCCAACATTTATTTTAGGAATATCATTTGCATCAATTTCATTTGAAAACTCATCATGGTATTCAGTCACTACTCCATCGAGCAAAACCTTTTGATTGTTATTTATTACAGAAAGTTTTGTTTCTAATTGCATTCTTTGCATAGCAGAACCTCTCGCTACCAAAGCACTTCCATCAACTTTACTACTCTCTGAAAAACCAACTGCACCAGATACTCCTGTTGCATGAACAAAGAAAGCTTGACCAGATTGAATATTGCCTAACACATTGTTCGTATTTATAGAATCGTAACTTCCACCACCAGGAATCACTCTGTATGTTCCGTTTCCGTTACCAATGAAAGTTTGATACCCGCCAAAACCATAAGCACTAACATTTGTATTGGTAAGTTTTGGATCCCAAACATAGAATGCATCCAATACCCCACCTGTTTTATTCAATTTAGAAAAATCGATAGCTGACGCATAAGGGTTACCGATAGACTCAAACTTTCCACTTGGAACCACAACTGGAGAAGGAGGATTGTCAATTGGCGTATACAATTTTCCTGTTGTTCTGATGGTTGTGGCTGTAGGCGTTTGACTTGAAGCTACAACCGAACGATCTCCTCTAACAAAGACCATGTAACCTTTGTTGTTATCTATATTATTGAATGTACTTGAAATTCCATCCCAATTTGCTGTTTGAATGTTGTACACTTTGATAGATGGCGCTGATGGAGTGTGAACATCAAATCCCATGCTTATAGCGCTGCTGTTGTTACTTGATAACATTATTCCATAACCCGGATTGGTGTTTGTTCCAGCAGAGTTACCTTCCTGCCATGTTGAATTAATTGTTCTACCTGTTGCAGGTGCTGCCAAAAACTGCCATGCTTTACGAGCGGGAATAAATCTTTCTACAGTAACATCACCAATTATTCTGTTACCTGAATAAACCCCCGTTGAAAATCCATCCGATGTCATATCGGAAAGACTAGCCGTTCCTGTTTGAGTAGAAGCAAGTACTAGGTTATTATTGGTAATGATTTGGCTGTTGCTTGTTCCGAAAGAAATATTGTCAGTTACTTTTAAAGTGTCCCCTGCAAATGAACCGATGCTTATACCAAATGGATTGGTAACTTTCAGCTGCTTTATGGTGTTATTGTTGAAAAAGCTGCCAGATATAGTTTGAATACTTGTTTTTGATGAAAAGTCAATTTTTCCAAATCTGGAGTCAACTTTTCCTGTACCACTTAGGTTTCCAAAAAGACATAAAGATTTTCCTTCAGCAATTTCAATTCCGGATTGAAGTGGAAGTTCAATATCCTGAGCTGCTGCATTATCAGAACCTATAATTGGATTTCCATTTGGCGAGTTAGGCGATATCACAACATGAGTACTGCTATCAGGAATAAATCCGCAAGACCAGTTCAAAGGATTATGCCAATCGTTGTTGTCTGCCCCTGTCCATAAGCCTTTCTGCGCAACTCCCACCCTAAATGATGTTGTTTGCGTTGAAGGACAAACCCCATTGCTAACTATTGCCCTGAAAAAAACGGAATCGGCAAGCAATGAAGCGTTGAGCTGAGCAGAATTTGCACCTGTTACATTACTAAAGTCAATGTTGTTCAATGAGGACTGCCATTGAATGTTACCGGTATAGTTATTCAATTGCAAATCAACAGGTGAACCAGAGCATACCATAGACTGTCCTGCTATTTGTCCGGATTGTGTAGGACTACTTACCAATACTGGTGCAAAAGAGGTATTGATGGATGAATATGCTGCACTGCATCCAACACCATTCGAATTAGATACTGAAACTAGTCTGTAGGTTGTTGTGTCAGTTGGATTAACAACAATATTTGACCTGCTTGTATAATTGTTGATAGAAAAATTATTAACGCCGTCAGAATACACAATATTAAAAGGCGATACGCCACCAAAAACTCTTACTTGCAAAATAGTTGAGCTACCAGAGCAAATAGAGGCAGGTGAAGTACGTGTATAAATAATAGCTGTACTTGGTTTTGCATTTACAAAAATGTTAGTAGTGTCTGAAAGACCACTAAGAGCGCAACCAGTCTGATCGGTAACAGATTTAAGTGTATAAACAGTAGTAAGAACAGGCTGTACGATAATGTTTCTTCCTAAAGTGTAGTTGGTAATCACACTATCGGAAGTCCCTGTATTAATAACAACCCTATAAGGAGCCTGTCCACCGGTAATGTTAACTCTTAAGCTTGTTCTGCCACCAGCACAAATAGTGTTGATATTATTAGCGGCAAACATATCTGCCGAAACAACAGGGTTGGCACAATTGGTATTTCTTTCTGAAAATTGAGCTTGAAGGGAAATAAAGGAGAATTGCAACAAAACCAGAAGCAACATACCCAATCCTTGGAAGCGGATTTTATTTGGGGAAACAGTCGATATGGTACTTCTTCTTATCATTTTTTTAAAGAAACAAATCAATGAATGATTTATTTTTTAAATTTAAAGGTTGAAAATCTAGTGATTTAGATTCAAAATCGTAATAAAATTAGGCTAAAATGCCTAGCTACACAACGATTTGAGCCAAATTGTTGGATTTTTCGAAGAAGTGGATTAATTGAAATGGTTTATTTCAATAAGATAAGATGGATTAATTAGGTAGGATAGCTATAAATGAGCTTCCTGAATGCTTATAACGCTAACTTATAAATATTATTTTACAAAAGCAATGTTTTTTGGCTGATTTTGTATTAACCAGAAAGAGAAAATTTTATACATTAGTATATTTGCTATGTTAGAATTCAATTTTTTAACTTTTAGATTCATCTTTTCGAATTAATTTTTAATTATGCTCCCTAAAATAAATCCAACCACCACCCTATCTTGGGAAAAACTCAATAACCATTACAACTCCATATGCGATAAAACAATTGCCCAGTTTTTTGCTGAAGATTCTCATCGTTTTCATTCTTTTTCACTGTGCCACGAAGAAATACTATTTGATTATTCTAAAAACAATATCAACAAAGAAACCATTGACCTATTAATTGAATTGGCAAATGACTGCAAACTCAATGATGCCATCAATGCAATGTTTGCGGGTGATAAAATAAACGAAACGGAAAACCGTGCTGTTTTACACACTGCATTGAGAAACTTCAGTCAACAAGAGTTGAAATTGGATGATACGAACATTCTTACTGAAGTCAGAAATGTCTTAGGTCAAATGAAACACTTCTGCAACAACATTCACCAAGGAATTCATGTTGGCTTCAGTGGAAAAAAAATAAAATACATCGTCAATGTAGGTATAGGCGGAAGCGATTTGGGACCTGTGATGGTTACTGAAGCATTGAAACCTTATTGGTTAGACAACATTGAAACCTATTTTGTCAGCAACATTGATGGTTCACATATTGCTGAAATACTGAAGAAAATAAAAGCAGATGAAACGCTTTTCCTGATAGCGAGTAAAACATTTACCACACAAGAAACCATGACCAACGCTCATACAGCTAGAGAATGGTTTTTGAACAATGGCGGAAAACTTGCGGATATTTCAAAACATTTCATAGCACTCAGCACCAATAAAGATGAGGTTGTAAAATTTGGTATTGATCCAAAAAACATGTTTGTATTCTGGGATTGGGTAGGCGGACGATACAGCGTGTGGAGTGCCATTGGTTTATCTGTTGCTCTCACCATAGGATACAATCAATTTGAAGAATTGTTGAAGGGCGCACAGAGTACCGATCTTCATTTTCAACATACTCCTTTCGAGAAAAACATTCCTGTTATCATGGCATTGGTTGGCATATGGTACCGTAACTTTTTCAATGCCCCTACTGAAGCCATATTACCCTACGACCAATACCTACATCGATTTGCCGCTTACTTTCAACAGGGAAATATGGAAAGCAACGGAAAAAGTACAGACAGAAACGGACATAAAATTACTTACCAAACCGGACCTGTTATTTGGGGAGAACCAGGTACCAACGGGCAACATGCTTTTTACCAACTCTTACATCAGGGCACTCAATTGATCCCTTGTGATTTTATTGCTCCTACACAATCACACAATCCAATAGGTGATCATCATGTAAAATTAATGAGTAATTTTTTCGCTCAAACTGAAGCATTGATGAACGGAACTTCACATGAAAATCCTTTCCGGATTTTTGAAGGTAACAGGCCTACCAATTCCATTTTAATCAGAAAAATAACCCCTTACACTTTAGGTCAACTCATTGCTATGTATGAACACAAAATATTTGTGCAAGGTGTGATATGGAATATTTACAGCTTTGACCAATGGGGTGTTGAGTTGGGGAAAAAATTAGCCAACAATATTCTTCCTGAGTTAACAACTGAAGATAAAATATCTTCGCATGACAGCTCAACAAACGGACTTATCAATGTTTTCAAGAAAATGAGAAATTCAAAAGAATCAGAATAATTATCAGTATTGTAAACACTCATACAAATAAAAATGCCTTCAAAAATGAAGGCATTTGCTTTTTATCAATTCAATTTTATTTTACCAATTGTCAACTTGCTCATCTCTTCCATTATCACCTGAAGTAACGTCGTAAGAAGTTTTAGGTGCAGGTTCCTGGGCTGGTGCTTCAAAAGAAGCAGCGCCACCCTCTTCACCCTCATATGGAGTGTCATGGTTGAACGCATCAAAATCAAAGTCAGGCATCAGTTGCGTTTTAACATGATCAACGGTCTCATTTAATCCTTTCAAGAATTTATTGAAATCTTCTTTGTACAAGAAAATTTTATGACGATCATATCCCTCTGAATCAAAACGTTTTCTGCTTTCCGTTATCGTTACGTAATAATCATTACCACGCGTTTCCCTTACATCAAAAAAGTAAGTTCTTCTTTTACCTGCTTTTACACGAGTACTGTAAACGCTTTCCATTTTTTTGTCGTTGTTATCGTATGCCACTTTTTATTTTTTAAATGGTTATAGATTTGTAATAACCCAACAAAGATAAATTTGTTTTTGAAATTACAAAATTCAGGGGATTTATTATACTAAAGATTAATAAATCGAGTCAGAGATTGTCTTCAAAACGCTGTTTTTCAAGCATTTCAGCGTACTTCCCTTTTTGTTTAGCCAACTGATCCGGAGTGCCAATCTCTACGATTTTACCGTTTTCCATCACTGCTACCCTTTCCATATTAAGTGAGGAAAATACCCTGTGTGTGATGACAATGGCTGTTCTGTTATGGAGATAATGATTGAGTTGTTCAAAAATATATTGCTCCGTTTTTGTATCAACGGCACTGAAGCAATCATCAAATATGATGATATCGGGCTTTTTTATCAACGCTCTTGCTATTGAAATCCTTTGCTTTTGTCCACCACTTAGCGTTACGCCACGCTCTCCTACAATGGTTTGAAAGCCATTATCAAATGAAACAATCTCCTGATAGATGCCTGCATATTTTGCTGCTTGTTCAACTTCATCAAAAGTAGCAGTTGGGTTTCCAAATTTGATGTTGTTTTCAATTGTATCGCTGAATAAAAAAACTTCTTGTGGAACAAATCCTATTTTTAATCTTAAGTCTTCCAACCTTAATGATCCGATTTCATTTCCGTTGTAAATAATATGGCCGCTGTCTGCTTGATATATCCCCAGCAACAGTTGGGCTAATGTGGATTTACCACAACCTGTTTTTCCGGTGATGACCAACCTCTCGCCTTTGTTGATATTAATACTAAGATGATCAATCGCCTTTATCTGAGTGTTTTGATAAGTAAATTCAAGCTCTTTAATTTCAATATTTCCTTTAGCATTAAACTCAACAAATCCACTCGCATTTCTGATTTGAGGTTCAATTAATAAAAAATCATTGATTCTTTTTTGAGAGGCAGACGCGCGCTGGGTCATACTTGCAGTCCAACCTATAGCACTAACCGGAAAGGTTAGCATCTGAATATACAATACAAACTCAGCAATTCTGCCAACAGATGCTCCCTCTACTCCATTGGCAACATCCATTCCTCCAATCATAATCGTAAGTAGCGTACTCAAGCCTATAAGCAGCCCCATACTGGGAAAATACAAGGCCTCCGTTTTGGCTAATCCTAATGCAGATTTTCTATAGCTTTCACTGTTCTTATTGAAATGATCCATCATAGATTTTTCCTGAACGAATGATTTGATTACTCTAATTCCCGAATAAGTTTCCTGTGCATTGGAAGTTAGCGTACTCAATAGAGATTGAATCTTTTCACTCTTTCTGTTGATGATGGAGTTCACAAAATATATAATCAAAGCCAACAGCGGAAGCGGACACAAGGCTACCAACGTGAGTTTCACATCTGATGACAGCATGAAATAAACACTAAATCCAATTACAGCTGCCAGATTGATGAAATACATCAAAGCAGGACCTGTATACATTCTTACCCTACTTACGTCTTCAGATATACGATTCATCAAATCGCCAATGGTTTGCCGGCGATGAAACGACATATCTAACCGTTGATAATGCTCATAAATCTCATTTTTTTGATCGTACTCTATATGTCGGCTCATCACAATAATGGTTTGTCTCATCAAAAACATGAACAACCCGCTTATCAAAGCCAAACCAAGCAATGTCAATCCAGAAAGCCAAACAATATCCTCTGTGTTTTTATTTTTAAACAACTCAACAATCAGCATAACAGATGAACTGTAATTGTCTTTTTCAGCATTAAACAAATTGTTGCCATTTTCGCTGTGGGAAATAGACTTAACAACATGATTGATAACAAATCCTGTAACCTGTGGCGCAAGAATTCTGAAATAGTTTGTCAACACAACAAATAATATTCCAAGAAGGAAAATCCATTTGTAACGGACAAAATACTTGTTTAATGAAAAAAGAGATTTCATATTCTTCTGCTTAAATTTCTTTCGTCCATAAATAGGAACAACATTCAACTTTTTTAGGTATTGAAGAATCAAAGTGCTGTAAAAAAAACAAATATTAGTGTATTACAGACTGATAGAGGTATTAAAAAGCCGGCATTAAGCCGGCTCTGATAATTTCTAATTTGATTTATGACTCTGTTGACAAACCAGCCTTTAAAAACTCGCTGTTGAGTCGGGCAATATTTGCTACGGATATACCTTTAGGACATTCTGCTTCGCACGCATAAGTGTTGGTACAATTTCCAAAACCTTCCTTATCCATTTGAGCAACCATATTTAACACCCTAGACTCTCTTTCAGGAGCACCCTGAGGAAGCAATGCAAGCTGTGATACCTTTGCGCCAACAAACAACATAGCACTTCCGTTTTTACAGGTAGCCACACAAGCGCCACAACCAATGCAGGCTGCTGCCATGAAGGCATCGTCCGCATCTTTTTTATCGATAGGAATAGCGTTAGCATCTACAGCATTACCTGTGTTAACACTGATGTATCCTCCGGCCTGAATAATTCTGTCGAATGCAGAACGATCTACAACAAGATCTTTCACTACAGGGAAAGCTGTACTTCTCCAAGGTTCAACAACTATGGTATCCCCATCTTTGAAAGCACGCATATGCAATTGACAGGTAGTATTTTGTTGCCAAGGACCATGTGCCTGACCATTGATGTACATACTGCACATACCGCAAATACCCTCACGACAATCATGGTCAAAAGCGATTGGCTCTTTTCCTTCTGCTATAAGTTGTTCGTTAAGGACATCAAACATTTCCAGAAAACTCATCTCAGAAGAAATATCCTTTACTTGGTACGTTTCAAGATGACCTTTGGATTGATTGTTTTTCTGACGCCATACTTTCAGCGTTAGGTTCATATTATAGTGTTGCATGAGCTGTTTTTTAAAGTTTGAATGAATACAGATTGATAAACAAAATTTACTTGTAACTTCTCTGAGTTGGTTTCACGATTTCAAATTGAAGATCTTCCTTGTGAAGCGCCCAATCGCTGTCTCCTTTGTTTTCCCAGGCAGCAACATAACTGTAATTTTCATCATCACGTTTTGCTTCACCATCTTCAGTCTGGCTTTCCTCTCTGAAATGCCCACCACAACTTTCATTTCTGTTGAGTGCGTCAAGACACATCAATTCGCCCAATTCAATAAAGTCTGCAACCCTGCCGGCTTTATCTAATTCAGGATTGAATTCATTTATTTCTCCGGGAATTCTGACATCACTCCAAAATTCTTTTTTCAATTGTCTGATTTCTTCAATGGCTTGTTTGAGACCTTCTTCATTCCTTGCCATTCCGCATTTGTCCCACATGATTTTACCCAATCTTTTGTGGAAGCTTTCAACGGTTTGTTTGCCTTTAATGTTCATTAAACGCTGCAATCTTTCATTTACTTGGTTTTCGGTATTTACAAAAGCCTCATGATCAGTAGAAATAGAAGCAGTTCTGATCTCCTCTGCCAAATAATTCCCCAAAGTGTAAGGAATAACAAAATATCCGTCGGCTAGGCCTTGCATCAAAGCAGATGCTCCCAATCTGTTGGCTCCATGGTCGCTAAAATTAGCTTCTCCTAATGCATACAATCCGGGTACCGTTGTTTGCAATTCATAATCAACCCACAAACCTCCCATGGTATAGTGAACAGCAGGATAAATTCTCATAGGTGTTTCGTAAGGATTTTCACCGGTAATCTTCTCATACATTTCAAAAAGGTTGCCGTATTTTTCTTCCACTACTTTTTTACCTAAGGAGAAAACAACCTCATC
>CANHMN010000024.1 GCA_947461645.1 Chitinophagaceae bacterium
ATTGTTCTGGTACTCGGGTCTTTTGCCCGATATGGCAACTGTAAGAGACAGAGCAAAAACCAAATTCCGTAAAATGATGTATGGTGTTGCTTCTTTCGGTTGGACAGGAAGCACCAAGCACTGGCAACGTCATGAATCACTTTCATTGGTGTTGGCCGGTTTGAGTACACCACTTGTATTGTCGGTACACACTATCGTATCTTTTGACTTCGCTACTTCGGTTGTACCGGGCTGGCATACTACCATCTTCCCTCCTTACTTCGTTGCGGGTGCCATCTTCAGTGGATTTGCTATGGTGCAAACGCTTTTGATTGTGGTGAGAAAAGTAATGGGACTACAAGATTATATCACACTTGGTCACATTGAAGCGATGAATAAAGTTATCGTATTGACCGGAAGTATTGTTGGTTGTGCATACCTAACAGAATTGTTTATCGCGTGGTATGGTCAGAATCCATATGAGTGGTATGCTTTCTCTCAAAACAGAGCAAACTTGTTTAGCCCTTATGGATGGAGCTATTGGTTGATGATGTTCTGTAACGTGGTTTCTCCACAGTTGTTCTGGAGCCGTAAATTAAGAAGAAACATTACAGTTACTTTCTTCATGAGTATCGTGGTAAACATTGGTATGTGGTACGAGCGTTTTGTAATTATCGTAACTTCTATTTACCGTGATTTCTTGCCATCAAGCTGGAGTACTTATTATAGTCCTACTATTTGGGAAATCGGATTTTACTTGGGTACATTCGGATTGTTCTTCACCTGCTTCTTCTTGTTTGCGAAATACTTCCCTGTAATTGCGGTAGCGGAGATCAAATCAATTTTGAAGACGAGCGGTGAAAATTACAAAGCTAAAATGACAGATATAGAGAAAGCGGATTCTGAGAAGTTTTATGTAGAAGAAGTGGAGCATGCGCACTAAAAAGTAAAAAGCCTGTCCGCCTTTGGCGGATAAAAAGCAATTTTTCGTAGAAGCGTTTTTTGAATTTTGACTTTTAAATTTTGAATTTTTTTAAATAAAAACTATGGCTGGAGGAATTAAAAAATTTGTAGTGGGTTCCTTTGATGATGAGGCGGTATTGTTTCCGGCGGTGAAAAATGTTCGCAAAGCCGGCTACAAAATCCATGATGTTTATACCCCGTTTCCTGTGCATGGTCTTGATCATGCTATGGGATTAAGAGAAACCAGTTTGCATACAGCGGGCTTTATTTATGCCATTACCGGAACTACAACAGCGCTTAGTTTTATGAGCTGGGTATTTACTAAAGATTGGCCTTTGAATATTGGTGGAAAGCCACACTTTGCATTGCCGGCTTGGATTCCCATTACTTTTGAGTTGACTGTATTGTTTTCTGCTGTGGGAATGGTGCTAACCTTCTGCTACTTGTGTCAGCTTTCTCCATTTGTAAAAAAACACCACTTTCATCCAAGAGCTACCGACGATCTTTTTGTTATGGCCATTGAGTGTACTGATAAAACAAACGATGAAGAGGTAAAGTCATTCCTTGAAAAAGCCGGTGCGAAAGAAATAAATATTCAACATGCGGAAACAGGCTGGTGGATTGGCAGATACGACAGAGAACAAAAATTGTACAGAGAGGAAAAAGGGTATTAATAATCTCTGTTAGAAAAAAGAAGTAAGTGTTAGGCGTTGAAGCCGCCTGAATATAAAAAGAATAAAGAACCAATGAAAAAAACAGCAACACTATCATTTCTGGTCATCGCAATAACGGCAACCATTGTTAGTTGTGACAGTAAGCGCGAGCCCGGCAAAATATACATGCCCGATATGGCTTACAGCAGATCATATGAAACTTATGCTGAAAGAGACTCGGCTATATTTACTTCTAACATCGAAGAAAGAGGAGGAAGTAAAATATATTATGATAACAACCCTGTTATCGGAACCATTAAACAAGGGGAGCTTTATCCTTATACTTTGCCAAACGACAGCAATGGATATAAAATGAGTGCTGCAGTCATCAATCCAATAGAATCTATGACCGAAGCTGAAATGAAAGAGGCTGGTAGAATTTACAACATCAACTGCGCTATTTGTCATGGTGATAAAGGTGCCGGAAACGGACCACTTTCTACCTCAGGCAAAATTGGTGGCGTGGCAAACCTTACCCTTGATTCTTATGTGAAGATGACCGACGGAACCATGTTTCATTCCATTACGTATGGTAAAAACAACATGGGCAGCTATGCATCACAGTTAGACAGAAAGATGAGATGGATGGTTATCAAGTACATCCGTACTTTACAACCAAAAGCTGCAAATACAACCGCAGCAACTGATTCAACAAAGAGCTAAAAAACAAAAAGAATGCCTTGCAAAAGGCGGATTTAAAAAATAAAGATAATTTAGATGAACAAGCAATTTGAATTACCGGCTGGTTACAAAAAGTGGACTTGGGGTTTGATTGGAGCGGGCGTATTGGCTTTATTGTATGGTATCGTTATGCTGCACCCTTTTGCAGCCGTATCACATGAGGCCGGTGCTGCACACGCACACCAAGATCATGGCAGCACAAGATTCTGGGCGGTCTTGCTTCAGAACAGCGTTTATTGGTTGCTGGTAGTTAATGCCTCCATGTTCTTTATTTGTGTAACTACTATGGCAATGGGTGGTTGGCAAATTGCATTGAGAAGAGTACCCGAAGCAATATCAAGCTTAGTACCAACATTGGGAATCATCACCTTTGTTGTTCTGATGGCAATTGTTTGGGGCGGAAGAACAGATATTTACCATTGGTTAGATGCTTCTGCGGTTGCTAAAGATCCTATACTGAATGGCAAAAGCGGATTTTTGAATCCTACGTTTTACACCATCTGGTCGGCTGTATCAATTGCCATGTGGTGGTTGCTTGGTCGTAAAATGCGCAGCTTGAGTTTGGAAACAGACAAAAAAGGACAAATGGACCATGAAACAGCAAAGAAGTGGATTTGGAAAAATACAGTTTGGGCATCTCTTTATACAGTATTCTTCGGCTTGTCTGTTGCTTCAACGATCCCATGGCTTTGGTTAATGAGCATTGATGCTCATTGGTACAGTACGATGTACAGCTGGTATACCTTTGCAAGCACTTTTGTATCTGGCATGTCTTTGGTGGCGTTGTTCATCATCTTTTTGAAGAACAGAGGTCAACTGGAATATGTTACAGAAGAGCATTTGCACGATATTGGTAAATTCATGTTTGCCTTCTCGGTGTTTTGGACTTATTTGTGGTTCTCTCAATACATGCTTATCTGGTACAGCAACCAGCCTGAAGAAACAAAATACTTTATTGAAAGAATAGGTACTGCAGAAAAATCCGGGCCATACAAAGGAATTTTCTTCCTTAACCTTATTGTAAACTTCCTTTGTCCTTTGCTTATCCTAATGAAAAGAGGGGTTAAGCGCAATTGGACAATGGTAACCATAATGGCTGTATTAATTATTTTTGGTCACTGGATAGATTTGTATCAAATGGTGATGCCGGGAACTTTAAGGGAACATGCAGAAATGATGCCTTTTGAGTTTGGTATCGCTGCATTGTTTATCGGAATCATCATGTGGGGCGTGGGCAGATTTTTCACTAAGCACGAGCTTACAGCGAAAAATCATCCATTCCTTAAAGAAAGTATGATTCACCATACCTAATAGTTGTAATACCGTAAACAGAAAATAACTTTTAAAGGTCTTGTTGACAGGACTTAAAGAAGAAAAAAACATAACCAATGAACGAGTTTTATCTTATTGCGATTGTAGCCATGATTTTTGTGGTGATTTTTCAAATTGCCAAAGCAAGTGAATATGTTAGTGTGTTGAAGGGAGAAGAAAAATCCCGCAAGCAAAACAACAAAATCAATGCATTTCTAATGATTGCCTTTTTGATAGTTGGATTGTATGGCGCATGGTATTGCAATGAATTGTATTATGGAAAAACATTGTTTCCCCAGGGGTCGGCTTCTGTTGAGGGTGAAAAAATTGATTTGATGCTTTACATCACCATAGGAGTTACAGGTACCGTATTTATAATTACTCAGGTTTTGCTTTTTTGGTTTGCATTCAAATACCAGGAGCGCGATGGCAACAAAGCATTCTATTTCCCACACAACAACAAGCTTGAACTACTTTGGACAACTGTTCCGGCTATCTTCTTAACCATATTGGTTGTATTCGGATTGAAATTCTGGTTTAAGGTTACAGGAGATGCTCCAAAAGATTCCGTTGTTGTTGAAATCACTGGTCATCAGTTTGCTTGGGATATGCGTTATCCAGGAAAAGACGGTAAACTAGGAAAGAAAAACTACAAATTATACAATCAGCCTTCAGGTAATACCTTGGCTGTTGATTTCGAAGACCCTGAAAGCCATGACGATTTGCATACAACAGAAATGCACTTGCCTGTTGGAAAACCGATTAAGCTGGTAATCAACGCTATGGATGTAATTCATGACGTAGGTCTTTCACACTTCAGAATGAAAATGGATGCCGTTCCGGGAATACCAACAACATTGTGGTTCACTCCGAAATACACCACAGAGGAAATGAAAAAAAGAACAGGTAATCCAAACTTTGTTTACGAAATCAGTTGCGATCAGATGTGTGGTAAAGGACACTTCTCCATGCGCGGTGTAATTGTTGTAGAGTCTGAAGAAGATTACAACAAATGGTTGGCTTCTCAAAAACCGGAATACTTCACATTGTATCCCGACAAAGATCCAACAGCAACAAAAAACACAGAAAACACAGCAGATTCTACAGCCAACAAATCAGTTGCTGCGGTAATGCCAAAGCCATAAAAAAATTTAAACGAACTAATCCTATATTTTAACACTATGAGTACAGCTACATTAGAAACAGCAGCACACCACGAAGCACATCATGGCGATCACCACGGAGATCATCACCATCATGAAACCTTCATCACTAAATATGTGTTTAGTCAAGACCACAAAACTATCGCAAAGCAGTTTTTGGTTACAGGTATCATTTGGGCGTTTATTGGCGGTTTGTTTTCGGTAATATTCCGTTTACAACTTGCAGACCCTAATGCTACCTATCCATGGCTTGAAGATTTATTGGGCCATTGGGCACCAGGCGGTAAGCTTCAACCAGAGTTTTATTATGCATTGGTTACTATGCACGGAACCATTTTGGTGTTCTTTGTATTGACAGCAGGCTTGAGCGGTACTTTCGCTAACTTCTTGATTCCTCTTCAGATTGGCGCAAGAGACATGGCCTCACCCATGTTGAATATGCTTAGCTACTGGTTTTTCTTTTTGGCATCTGTTATTATGATGTCTTCACTTTTTGTACAAACCGGACCCGCAAGTGGCGGCTGGACTATATATCCACCATTAAGTGCGTTAGGCGAGGCTTCCTCAGGAAGTAAGATTGGTATGGATTTGTGGTTGGTAAGTATGGCAATGTTTATCGTGTCTTCTTTGTTGGGAGGCTTGAACTATATCACAACCATTCTAAACATGCGTACAAAAGGAATGAGCATGACGAGAATGCCTTTGACCATTTGGGCGCTTTTCTTTACAGCGGTACTGGGTGTACTTTCTTTCCCGGTATTGTTGTCAGGTGCTATACTTTTATTGTTTGACAGAAATCTTGGAACAAGTTTTTATTTGAGTGATATTGTAGTTGCTGGAAAAATCCTTCCTAATGAAGGAGGTAGTGCTATTCTTTTCCAGCACTTGTTCTGGTTCCTTGGTCACCCAGAAGTGTACATCATTCTATTGCCTGCAATGGGAATGTCTTCAGAAATACTTTCTGTGAACAGCCGTAAGCCTATCTTCGGATATATGGCGATGGTGGGTTCGCTTTTTGCCATTACTATTTTGGCCTTCCTGGTTTGGGCACACCATATGTTTGTAACCGGACTGAATCCTTTCTTAGGTTCTGTATTCGTGTTGCTCACCCTTTTGATTGCCGTTCCTTCAGCTATTAAAGTGTTTAACTGGTTAACCACTTTGTGGAGAGGAAACATCAGGTTCACGCCGGGAATGTTGTTTGCGATTGGTTTTGTGAGCTTGTTCATCAGTGGTGGTTTGACTGGTATTTTCCTTGGAAACTCTGCATTGGATATTCATCTTCACGATACCTATTTCGTAATTGCTCACTTTCACATTGTGATGGGAGTGGCTTCGTTCTTTGGCATGTATGCAGGTGTTTACCATTGGTATCCTAAAATGTTTGGAAGATACATGAACAATACGTTGTCATATATCCACTTCTGGGTTACCATTATCGGCGCTTATTTGATCTTCTGGCCGATGCACTATGAAGGTTTGGCAGGTATGCCTCGCCGTTATTATGACTTCTCAAACTGGGAGTCATTCAAAATGTTTGGAGATTTGAATCAATTCATAAGTATGATTGCGCTTATTGTTTTTGCGGCTCAGTTGTTGTTTGTAATCAACTTCTTCTACAGCATTTGGAAAGGAAGAAAAGTAACAGAAGCGAATCCATGGAAGGCAAACACGTTAGAATGGACAACACCAATTCGTCCAGGACACGGAAACTGGCCTGGCGACATTCCTGAAGTTCACCGTTGGCCTTATGACTATTCAAAAGACGGAAAAGATTTTATTGCTCAAGATGTACCAGTTGGTGCTGACGAAAGCAAACATTAATATTCAGTGCAGGAAAACCGGAACGATATATCAGGTTCAACTTCTTTTGCATTGGTAAGCCGCGTGAAGGATTACTTTCAATTGTGTAAGTTCACGCTGAGTTTTTTGGTGGTTTTCAGCACGGTAATAAGTTACTTGCTGGCGCCCAACATCAGGTTTAACCTGATACAAGTTCTTTTACTTTTTGCCGGTGGCATGCTTGTTACCGGATCGGCAAATACCATCAATCAGATTCTGGAAAGAGGTACGGATGCCATGATGAAAAGAACAGCATCGCGTCCTGTTGCCAGTGGAAGAATGACGCCCGAACATGCATGGGCTTTTGCAGCACTGATCGGTGCTGCAGGAATTGTCATCATGTACTCGTTCAGCACAGAAGCAGCATGGTTAAGTTTATTTAGTTTGGTGTTGTATGGTTTTGTATACACACCGCTGAAAAAAGTGAACTCTGTTGCTGTGTTAGTCGGTGCTATTCCCGGCGCACTACCTTGTTTGATTGGATGGGTAGCCAGCTTCGAACCTAATCAAACCAACGATTGGACGGGAGGATGGATTTTGTTTGCGATACAATTCTTGTGGCAATTCCCTCATTTTTGGGCCATAGCCTGGGTTGCACACAAAGATTACAGTACTGCAGGATTCAAACTATTGCCAAGCGACAAAGGACCCACAAAGTTCACCGCTTTGCAAACCATCATGTACAGCGCAATGATGATTCCGATTGGAGTGCTACCAAAAGTATATGGTATCTCCGGCGCCGAAAGCATGTGGATTGTTTTGGTTTGTAATTTGTTTATGCTTTACGTTAGTGTGTTGTTGTACATAAACATGGATGTTCGTTCGGCAAGAAGGGTAATGTTTAGTTCTTATTTTTATTTAATGATTGTTTTTTTAAGTCTCTATGCCAATAAGATGCCACCGCATCCCTAAGGCAATGGACTTGAAAGAAAAAATAAAGTGCGATGGCAACAGATACAGTTCAACCGAAAAACAAAATTCATCCACACAAGTTCACCTTGTGGGTGGGTATTGGTAGTATTGTGATGATGTTTGCCGGACTAACCAGCGCTTATGTGGTAAAAAGAAGCCAGGCCAATTGGCAATCCTTCGAAATACCTCAGGCTTTTTGGTACAGCACGATAGTTATTTTGCTGAGCAGCTTAACCATTCATTTATCTGCCAAAGCCTTCAAAGAACGAATGATGGCCAGATACAGAAAGCTGCTTACGATAACATTGGTGCTGGGAGCTCTTTTTGTGGTAACACAATACATTGGATTCAGCGATTTGTGGAGAAATGGATTTACACTTCAATCGAGTGTTTCGTATTCTTTTCTCTATGTAATAGTAGGTTTGCATGGTTTGCACGTTGTGGGCGGTGTGATTGCTCTAGTGGTAATGTCTTTGAAAGCCTTCAGCAACAAACAAAGAAACTACAGCATAGTGCCGGTGGAGTTGATTGCTACGTATTGGCATTTTGTAGATATTCTTTGGATTTATCTGTTGTTGTTTTTGATAGCAATTAGATAAAAAGTAAAAAACAAAAAGTAAAAAGCCTGTCCGCCTTTGGCGGATAAAAAGCAATTTTCATTAAAAGCAAATTTTTTGCATTTTGCATTTTGATTTTTCACTTTTGAATATTGAATTTCGATTTTTGAATTAATATAACAGTCAATTCTGAATAGTTATGGGATCAACAACAATTCCGGCGGGAACAAAATGGTGGAGCGGAGGAAAAAGTCCGTTCAACGTAAGCTATGGTAAAGTAATGATGTGGTACTTTTTGATGAGTGACGCGTTTACATTTGGCGCCTTTCTTATCAGCTACGGAACCATTCGTTTTAGTGTAAACCATTGGGCCGACCCTAACCATGTTTTCAACTCCTTCCCCTTTGCTGGCCATGCAAATTTGCCGTTGGCGTTTGTGAGTTTGATGACATTCATCCTTATCTTCAGTTCAGTTACCATGGTGCTTGCAGTTCACGAAGGCCATTTGATGAACCGTAAAGGCGTGGAGAAGTACATGATATTGACTATTATAGGAGGTTTAGCCTTCCTAGGCTGTCAGGCATGGGAGTGGACGCATTTGCTAACCGGCGAACATGTTGCGCTACTTACTGACGGAACCTTGGGTGTAATTCCTACTACAGTTACAGCAAATCCCTGGGGCGACAATTTAACTTCCGCAGAAACCTTGAGCGCTTTGCAAAAATCATCTCACCAGCAGTTGGTTGCTATAGCATCTACCCTTCATCACGGAGCAGAAACTGCACACCATAACCTTAATGCACTTACCAATCAGGAGCTCATTAGTCAAATTTCAGCTTCCGGATTACATGCAACGCATAGCGGACCAATCGCATTTGGTGGTTACTTCTTTGGTATCACTGGATTCCATGGTTTCCACGTATTTAGTGGTGTTATCATCAATATTGTAATGTATATCAAAACAAAATTGGGACACTTTGACCAAAGAGGTCATTATGAAATGATTGAAAAAGCAGGATTGTATTGGCACTTTGTAGACCTTGTTTGGGTGTTTGTGTTCTTGTGTTTTTATTTGGTGTAATTCAAAAGTGAAAATTCAAAAGTAAAAAGCTTATCAGCCGTTAGGCGAGGTAAAAAATCAAAATAGAAAGTACTATTAAATCATCAACATATGTCAGCTCAGCATTACGAAAATCCGGAAATAACATTTCAGCCAGACCACTCAGGCGGAACCAAAAAGATATGGAGAATATTTTGGGTATTGTCTGTTTTAACCATTGTTGAGTTGGCTTTGGGCTACTTTTTGTACGCAAAAGGTACAGATATCGGCTATGCCACAGTTATGGCTACCAAAATCACTATTGGAGTCTTGACAATTGCGAAAGCCTATTATATTGTTTCGGTGTTCATGCATTTGGGTGATGAAATCAGAAATTTCATCATGACGATTATTGTTCCACTCGCGTTGTTTGTTTGGTTTATCATTGCGTTTCTCGCCGATGGCAACAGCTGGAAAAACCTTAGAAATACCAATGCCGGGTCTACTCCCAACCAAACAGAGCAGGTAGAGAAATCACCTAATGAAACACAACATTAACAGAGATCTCTTTTAAATAATTAAGCCATCGTTTTATAACGGTGGCTTTTTTGTTTTCATATCAACTTTGCACCATAACTTTGCGCAACAATGATAAAGAAAGGTTCCCTTTTGTCGCTTTTAATTGCTATCCTTTTCCCCCTTATAGGTTATTGGATGGTACAACGGTATAGCAAAGACGCCGTTCACATGCCCCCTCATTATTTTTACGACAGCGTAGGCACCACCACCAAAAGAGGGAAAACGGTAAATGATACCCTTTGGCATAAAGTCCGCAACATCAATCTTGTCAACCAGTTTGGGAAGAAGGTTTCGTTAGATGAACTTTCCGGAAAAATAATTGTGCTGGATTTTTTCTTTACTCGTTGTCCAAGCATTTGTCCGGGCATGACAAAATCCATGAAAAAGCTTCAGACGTCTTATGAAAAGAACCCTGATATAGTACAGTTTATTTCCATTAGCGTAGACCCTGAACACGACAGCATTCCGCAATTAAGAAAATTTGCAGACAGGTTCAACATCAACCATGACAACTGGTGGTTTGTTACAGGAGAAAAGAAAGATATTTACGATTTCGCATTGAATGAAATTAAAGCGAGCATTGCAGATACCGAAGTGGATACTGCATTTATACATACCGAAAACTTTTTTCTCTTAGATACCAATAGGGTGGTAAGAGGTTGGTACAATGGTTTTGATACTTTGAAACAAGCTCAATTAGCAAGAGACATCCCTACGTTGATGCTGGAGAAGGATAAGAAGAGCCCATCTATCTTCAGAGAGTTTATTCCTATTTTACCGGTGATATTCTTTGGAATAGGCCTAACCATATTAGCTGTAACATTATTGAACAGAAACAAAAAACAAAAAAATGCTTCAACCAACATTTAAGAAAAACGATTCAAAGGCTAAGTTTCTAATCTATACAGTCTCGATAATTGTATTTGCTGCAGTAGTAATTTTAAATAGAATTCAGCTTGATGTTAATCTTCCATTTAATCCGCATGTATTCGCTACTGTTAGTGCAGCTATAAACAGTGCAGTTGCCGTTTTGTTAGTCGCAGGTTTGCTCACTGTAAAACAAAGGAAATTCGAGCTGCATAAAAAAATAATGATAACAGCAATTGTTTTATCGGTGCTGTTTTTGGTAAGCTACATCGCACATCATTTGTTTGCCGGCGAAACCAGTTTTGGCGGTAGCGGAACATTAAAGACTATATACTATATCATCCTGTTCACACATATACCCTTGGCAGGCATCGTGCTTCCATTTATTTTGTTTACGGCTTATCGCGCATTGATTGGAGAATATGACGCACATAAAAAACTTACCCGAATCACCTGGCCCGTTTGGTTTTATGTGGCAGTAACCGGGGTATTGGTGTATTTAATGATTAGCCCGTTTTATACTTAAATCATTTCTATAACAATTCTTTCGTTTGTTAGATGTTTGATTTTAACGGGAATGGATTTGTCTAAACCGACTTCGCCTTTGTTAATTTTTTCGGATAACATTTCGTCAACAGGCAATTTTGCTTCAAGCTTGCTTTCTGTCAACACAACAAAAACACCATAAGGTGTAATTTTTGTAACAACAGCATCAACTGCCTCTTCGCTTTTATGTTGTTTCACCGCAACCTTGAATCCAGGAATATAATTATGGTTATACAATTCCGCTTTTAATTTTTCGGGCTTTTCGATGTTTAATAATTTGAAGGTAACGGCTTTGTCTGTTTCTGTAGCAATAGGCGGTATTTCAAATTTAGAGAGTTGCAAAGGAAAAAAAAGATAGGACTCTATTTCTTTGATGAAATATTTTTCGTCTACCTGTTTGATGTAGCCCAGGAATTTATTGGCAATCCGCGCTTTATCAACAAGCACATCAATAGCATTGTTGAACTCAAACACAACATGATCTGCAAAAAAAACATTTGCGCTTGATTTTTTGACAACAAACTTCACATTGTCGCCCACCAAAAACCGATGAGCCTTTTTAATGATTCGCTGTGCAATCATTCTGTCTTGATGCTTGTCATCAACAAATGCCTGAATAGATTTTATTTTATTGCCAGTCACATATTCTATGGTGACTTTACCATTATCGTTGTTAATAAACGTTATCTTACCTCTAAAGTATTTTTCAGACATGTTTGGGTTTTTCTAAAGGTAGTTGATAATTATTTATACGTTGCAACTATTCTCTTTTGTATTAAATGTTCTTCTTGAAGCTTTCAGGGTATTAATTCTATAGATGGATCCCAGAATATTTTTTCAAAATCAACTACAACATCATTGAGAACTTTTACGCCGTCCTTTTTTAGCAGGCTTTCCATTCTTGTTGGAGTGGCGAAATGATTTTTTCCGGTGAGCATCCCGTTTCTATTGACAACTCGTTGTGCAGGAATGCTTTTGTGGTAGGAGTGAGAGGCGTTCATAGCCCAGCCCACCATTCTTGCGCTGGCTTTAGTTCCAAGGTAATTGGCGATAGCACCATAAGAGGTAACCCTGCCTTTTGGAATTTGTTCAACAACATCAAACACATCCTGAAAGAAGTGGTACTCTTTAGCTGTTTTATTTTTCATTTTTTTGCTGAAGTAAAGCTGATCTTTTGGGTTCAGGAACGGCTTCGTAATTGAACGGACAATGTTTGCA
>CANHMN010000025.1 GCA_947461645.1 Chitinophagaceae bacterium
CAAGAACTCAATAAAATTGGATATAAAGTTGAAAGAAGAGTTGCAGTTGGCGATAACAAAAAAAGCATTCTTGAAGCACTAGATCAAGAATCAGAAAGATCGGATGTGATTTTTATTACAGGCGGACTTGGTCCAACTGCGGACGATATTACCAAACCATTGCTGTGCGAATACTTTAATGGAAGTCTCACAGTACACCATGAAACACTTGAGCACATTACTACGCTTTTTGAAGTTCATTTCAAAAGGCCTCTCACACAGCGAAACATCAAACAAGCAGAAGTACCGGACAATTGTCAGGTACTCTTCAATAAAAGAGGAACTGCACCCGGAATGTGGTTTGAAAAAAACGGGAAAATATACATCAGTTTACCCGGCGTTCCTTTTGAAATGAAAGGACTTATGGCTGATGTCGTTTTACCCAAATTACAAGTTGCCTATAACTTTCCGCCAATTCAACACCGAACATTGGTCACTTTTGGTATTGGAGAATCCGCGCTTGCAGATCTTATTCAAGACTTTGAAACCGCGCTACCAACTAACCTAAAATTAGCCTATTTACCTAATCATGGTATTGTGAGATTGAGGCTATCCATCCAACATCAAACTAAGGCCTCAGACCAATCAACCATAGATTCTTTTTTTCAAGTGCTTAAAACAAAAGTCAAGGATTATATCATTGCAGAAGAAGACCTGACCATGGAAAAAATTGTTGGCAACTTGATGACCAACAACAATAAATCCCTTGCTGTTGCAGAAAGTTGCACCGGTGGTTATATGTCGCACTTGATAACTAGCATCCCAGGTTCATCCGATTGGTTTGTAGGAGGAATCATTGCCTATTCTAACGACATAAAAATCTCGGCCCTTGGAGTTAACCCTGAAAAAATAATAAACCACGGTGCTGTAAGCGAAGAAGTGGTGGTAGAAATGGTAACCGGATTACTGCAATCAACCTCCGCTGATTTTGGCATTGCAGCATCCGGCATCATGGGGCCATCAGGTGGCACACCAGAAAAACCTTTGGGTACGGTTTGGGTTGCCGTAGGTGATAAAAACAATATCCAAACACAAAAATTTCATTTCAGATTTGACAGAGCAAAAAACATACAGGTTACAGCAATGAATGCCTTTAATTTGTTAAGAACGATGTTACTTAAAAACGATACAGCTTAAGTGTTATCAAATAAAGTTGCTATTCTGTTAGTTGCTTTCTAAAAAACATCTACAACAAAAACAACAATAACCATCATTATCTCAAAGATTTAAAAAAAGTTGATTTTGTTTGATGTCGCCATTCAGCTGTATTTTTTGCTTACTTTTGCCCTTATTTTAATAACATCATTAGTTCATTTATGAGTTTAGTAGACCTCATCATGCCAAAGCTCGGCGAGAGCATCATGGAAGCAACAATTTTAAGGTGGCATAAGCAACCAGGCGACAAAGTAGCCATGGATGAAACCATTCTTGATATCGCAACCGACAAAGTAGATAGCGAAGTTCCTTCTACAGCAGAAGGTGTAATTGAAGCTATACTTTATAAAGAAAATGATGTAGTTCCCATTGGAACTGTCATTGCTAAAATAAAAGTAGGTGCTGTTTCAGCTACATCAACCCCGACATCGGCTCCTGTAGCTGCTGTTGTTCCAAGTTCAGCTCCAGTTAAGACTGAAGAAATACCTTTTCAACCTTCTGTTCAAAACAATTCCAATCATGCTTCTACAGGTGCGGCAAGATTTTACTCTCCTCTTGTTCTAAATATCGCTCAAAGCGAAGGAATCAGCATGACCGAATTGGAAACCGTTGCGGGCACAGGACAGGATGGTAGAGTATCGAAAAAAGATATCCTTGCTTATGTGAACAACAAAAAGAACAATCCTTCAATAGCTCAACCTGTTGTAGCCTCACAACCTGCTCCTACTCCGACTGTCACAACATCAACACCAACAACTAATACAGTTGCTTCAGCTCCAATTAGCTATTCTGGCAATGTAGAAATTATTGAAATGGACAGAATGCGCAAGTTGATTGCTAAGCACATGGTTGATAGCAAAAAAACAAGTCCGCATGTCACAAGCTTTGCCGAATGCGATGTGACCAATTTAGTTCTGTGGCGCGAAAAGATAAAAAAGGAATTCGAAAAAAGAGAAGGCGAAAAAATAACCTTCACTCCTTTGTTCATAGAAGCTATTGTAAAAAACCTGAAAAAATATCCGCTTTTAAGCAGTTCTGTTGATGGCGATAATATCGTTGTTAAAAAGGATTTGAATATCGGAATGGCAACAGCTCTGCCAACCGGAAACCTGATTGTACCAGTTATTAAAAATGCTGATCAGCTGAATCTTGTTGGATTAACTAAGCAAGTAAACGGACTTGCAAATGCTGCAAGAAACAATAAATTAAAACCTGATGATACCATGGGTGGCACTTTCACCCTAACCAATGTTGGAACTTTTGGAAGTATCATGGGAACGCCAATCATCAACCAACCTCAGGTAGCTATCATGGCTGTTGGAGCCATTAAAAAAAGACCTATGGTTATTGAGACAGAACAAGGCGACACCATTGGAATCCGCCATATGATGTACATTTCATTAAGCTACGACCACAGAATTATTGATGGCGCGATGGGATCTACTTTCCTGAACGCTGTTAGCAAAGAATTGGAGAACTTCGACAGCAATAGAAGCATCTGATAAATAATAAACTAGGATAAATTTTATACCCTTAATTTATTACAACAAAAAGTCCATCTTTAGATGGACTTTTTTACTTGGTTCGAAGAATTGTTTTTAGTGATGTTCTTGATGTTCTAATGCTCCCTCCCATTTACTAACGGCAGCGGTTGCCAGCGCATTACCAAGCACATTGGTCATACTTCTTCCCATGTCACAGAAAGTATCTATTGCAAGCACCAAACCAATGCCTTCAGGAGGAATACCAAACATGCTTCCTGTTGCCAAAACCACAACCAATGATGCTCTTGGAACACCAGCTATACCTTTACTCGTCAGCATAAAAACAAGAAGCATCGCAATTTGCGTTCCCGGATGATCCGTAACAGCAGTAATATTGTAGGCTTGGGCAATAAACATACTTGCAAAAGTCATATACATCATACTGCCGTCAAGATTAAAAGAATAACCGAGTGGTAGTGTAAAAGAAACGATTTTATTGTTGCAGCCGAAGCGTTCCATTTCTTCCACTAATTTAGGAAATACCGCTTCACTGCATGCTGTATTGAAAGCAATAGCCATAGGACTCGACAAACGCTTAAGCAATACTTTCAGTCGGTGTTTTAAAATAAGGTAACCTACCAACAAAAGCACAATCCACAATACGACTAAACCAAGATAAAAGGAACCAATGTAATAAGCATAGGTTTTCAAAATACCTAAGCCTTTAATAGCGATTACACCAGTCATTGCGCCAAACACTCCTACAGGTGCAAGATTCATGATGTATGTTACCATTTTGAGCACTACATGCGACAAGGCATCCAAAGCATTAATGATGGGCTCTCCCTTTTTACCAATGGTTGTAAGAGCAACACCAAAAAAAACGGAAAAAACTACCAGCTGCAATATCTCGTTGGAGGCCATTGCTTCCACAACACTTCTAGGGAAAACATGCTCAACAAATTTATCCAGTGAAAACTCTTTGGTTTTCCCAATGAGTTCATTGGCTCCATCCACATCTGCAGAAGCAATATTAATTCCAACGCCCGGCTTAGTTAATGTAACCAAAATCAACCCTAAGGTTAAGCTTACCAATGATGCAGTAATAAACCAAATCATGGCTTTACCTCCCACTCTACCTACTGTTTTAAGGTCTCCAAGTTTTGCTATACCAACAACCAATGTAGCAAAAACAAGAGGCGAAATTATCATCTGCACTAGCCTCAAAAACATAGTAGCTAAAAGCTTGATCTTTGGTGCAAAATCTTTAATGAAAGATTCGCTCGCATTTTCATGAATAAGGTATCCTAAAAATATACCTGCCAACATGGCCAACACGATGTACAGAGTAAGTCTGTTTGTTTTTTTGTTTTGAACCGTTGATGCAGTGTTCATGTTTGTTTTTTAGAATCGCAATGTAATATATTATTGCTAACGATGTGAAATTTGAAAAGAGATTTCGTTCTTGCAGCATGAACAAAAAAGTTGATGCAATAACCAAATAATTACTTATTTTCGGAAATCATGTTTAACCCAAATTCCAAATAAATGAGTTTATTCGCAAAGAAACCATTGGATCAATTGCTGGCACAAGCAGCTGATTCTGAAAAAGGTTTAAAAAGAACACTAGGCGCAGGAAATCTAATTGCATTAGGCATCGGCGCTATCATTGGTGCCGGACTTTTTGTTAGAACAGCCGCCGCTGCGGGACAAGCAGCAGGTCCGGCAGTAACCCTCTCCTTTCTTATTGCAGCCGTAGGCTGCGCTTTTGCAGGATTATGTTATGCCGAGTTCGCTTCCATGATACCCATTGCAGGCAGTGCATATGCGTATAGTTATGTAACCATGGGAGAACTTGTTGCATGGATTATTGGTTGGGCTTTGATCATGGAATATGCTCTCGGAGCAGCAACCGTTAGTATCGCCTGGAGTGAATACCTAAATAAGCTTCTAGGAGGAAGCATCCCTTATGAATGGTGCCACTCGCCTTTTGAGCAATTTACAGACAATGCAGGCGTTACCTATCAGGGTATCATGAACGCTCCTGCCTTGATTATTTTATTGTTGCTTACCATGTTGCTCATCAAAGGCACCCAAGAGAGCGCTATCGTAAATGCCATTATTGTATTTGTAAAAGTAGCCATAGTATTGCTTTTCATCGCTATCGGATGGCAGTTCATCAATACAGGCAACCATTCTCCTTATATGATTCCTGAGGGAACACCACCAGTTGTTGATGGTGCAGGAAAAGAAGTAGCAAACTACTCCGGCTTCTTTAAACATGGCTGGGGTGGTGTACTGGGTGGCGCAGCCATCGTATTCTTTGCATTCATTGGCTTTGATGCTGTGAGCACTGCCGCCCAGGAAGCTAAAAATCCAAAACGCGATATGCCTATCGGCATTTTGGGTTCACTAGCTGTATGTACCATCCTTTACATTTTATTCGGACACGTACTTACAGGAGTTGCTAATTGGAAAGATTTCGTAGATCCCGAAAAAGGTCGTGAGGCATCTGTAGCCTATGCCATTTCAACTTACATGACAGGTTATGGTTGGCTTGCAAAAGGCGTTACCATAGCCATTCTTGCAGGTTTCAGTTCTGTAATATTGGTGATGCTGATGGGACAAAGTCGTGTATTCTATACCATGAGTAATGACGGATTAATTCCAAAAGCCTTTGGAGAGCTTCACCCTAAATATCGTACACCTTTCAAAGCCAATTGGATTCTTTTTGTGTTCGTTGGTTTGTTCGCAGCATTTGTGCCCGGACACGTTGCCGGCGACCTTACCAGCTTTGGCACATTGCTTGCTTTCGTTCTGGTAAGTATTGGTGTTTGGATTTTACGCATGAAAAGCCCCAATATTGAGCGCCCATTTAAAACCCCACTAGTTCCTATTGTTCCCATTTTAGGCGCAATCATATGCTTGGCAATGATTGTTGCTATAGACACTTTTACGCTTAAGGCCGCTTTTCTGTGGATGGCAATTGGATTGGTAGTTTATTTTACATACAGTAAGAAAAGAAGTAAACTCAATAATCCCGGAGAAATATTGCCTCATGCTTCAGATTTCGAAAAGCAATAAGTAGATTATATTCTGATAACAAAAAAGAGAGTCGATACACCGACTCTCTTTTTTGTTGCAATCAATTTTTATTTTATTTCACTACAATCTCATCTACAAAAATGATGGAGTCTCCCCCAGCTCCTTGATGCCATATAGGAAGCTTTCCATATTGCTCAGCAGTTACCCTTACATACCTTACTTTTTCAGCCTTGAATGTTGCTGCAACCTTTTTTACCTGAACGTTGAGGTCTTTTATATCCAAGAAATTACTGGCTTCATATACCTTGTGAAATTGTTTTCCATCTTCAGACAATTCAATGGAAACAGATTTAGGCATTACAACCCATGAGCGGGTATCTTGTAAAAAAGTGATATTAACTTCAGAAACACGGTCTGTTTTTTTTAAATCAACTACAGCATCCAATCCCTGGTTTTGGTATCCCTGCCAATTACCCATTCTCCAGTTGACTTGCCCATGTACTTCATCGACCAAGCCCGCAGCTCCGCCTGCCTCATAGGATTTCATGAACGAAGAATTAAGCTTCACCTCCCAGTTATGTACTAATTTCTTGAAATTGGATTGCGTTGTGAAACTACATCTACCTGAAGCATCAAACGCAATGGCCCTTATCTCAGAAGTCGAATTAATTTTAAAAGGTCTTTGGTAAAGCTTACTTGAACGGGACGGCTCAGTTCCATCAGTAGTATAATAAATTGACACCTTTTTTTGAGGAGAATTGATTTCAATTTTTTGCTTTTTGCTAAATGTCATTCCTTTTTTTGCATGAATGATCGGGTTGATAACGATTTCACCTGTCGAATAGCTGGAAAGTGATTTTTCATCTGTTGCACCATTGAATGCGATAGAAGGTATACTGTCCATTGTAAAAGAAATCTTAATACAGTTAGACAATGTTTCAAAATCAATCAAGGGTTTTTTCCAATTAGACGTTTTACCGGTCTCCCTTTCTGTAATTGATATTGATTTAAGATAACAATTCTCCCTTGTTCTGTTCGATGCTCTAAATTCAACGGCAAACCCTTTGTCGGATTTCAAAACAATGCTTTCAAATTGCGGACTTCCCCAATGAAATTGATTATTGGAAGGATTAACAGGGTAAAAACCAATAGCACTAAGAACATACCAGGCACTCATTTGTCCGCAATCTTCATTGCCAATTAATCCATCTGGCCTGTTGGTATAAAATTCGTTCATGATTTTATCTAAAAGTTTCTGTGCCTTATATGGATTTGAAGTATAGTTGTATAAGTAGGCGATATGATGGCTGGGCTCATTCCCATGAGCATATTGTCCAATTAATCCGGTGATATCACTTTGCTCTCTTCCTGTAGTTTTGGAATCTGCTGAAAACAATTGATCAAGCTTTTCTTCCAATTTGTTCTTGCCTCCTGACATATTCAGGTAACCGTCAACGTCATGTGGAAAATAAAAGGAATACTGCCAGCTGTTGGCTTCGGTGTAATGATTATTAACCTCTTTTGGATCAAAAGGAAAAATCCAATCACCATTTTTTCTTGGACGCATAAATCCTGTTGAATGATCGAATAAATTGCGGTAATTTTTAGAACGATTGAGGTAATCATCAGCAATATCTTGATGTCCGGTATGTTTTGCAAAAGAAGCAATACAATAATCATCAAATGCATATTCAAGCGTTTTGCTTACGCTTTCATGCTCATCTTCCACATTGATCAATCCTTTTGAGTTGAATGCAGGCAAGCCATGCACACTCCTGTTTGAAGCATCCATCATAGCTTTGAGCGCAAGATTGACATCAAAATCACGAATACCTTTCCTGTAAGCATCGAGAATTACAGGCACACTATGAAAACCAATCATGCAATCCGTTTCACAAGACGAAAGTTCCCAAACAGGCAATCGACCGGATTGTTCATATTGAACCAAAAATGTTTTGATGTAATCAAGCGTTCTTTTCTGATCTATAATGCTATATAAAGGATGAGCTGCCCTATATGTGTCCCAAAGTGAAAAAACAGAATAATATGTAAATCCTTCGGCTTTGTGTATTTGATTATCTCTGCCTCTGTACATACTATCAACATCCATGTTTATAATGGGCACAATAGCAGTATGGTAAAGAGCCGTATAAAAAACTGTGAGCTTATCTTTATCTGAAGATGTTACTTCTATTTTAGAAAGCTCCTCATTCCATTTATTTTCGGCTTGCTTTACAACATCATCAAAACGTAAAGCATTTGCTTCTGCCCATAAATTCTTTTTCGCACCTTCCACACTAACAGGCGACAAAGCTACTTTTACATATAGGTTATTGTTTTCAAGTACATCAAAAGAAAAGGATGCTTTGATGTCTTTAGAATCAGGAATTTCTGCTACATCAACCATTTTGTTGTTGCTTGAAATTTGAGCAGAAGAAAAAGGCTGAGAAAATTTAATGACAAAAAACACATATTGATTTTCGGCCCAAGCCTTACTTCTGCGTAAGCCTGATACTGTAAAAGAATCCTCTATTTTCAATGAAGATTGAATCACCTCATCTCTGTGTTGCAAATCAAGTACAACATGCTTGTTTTGATTTTGGTTAAAATGATACTTGTGCCATCCTACCCTTTCGGATGCGGTTAGACTCACATCAATATCATCATCTAATAATTTCACCGCGTAAAAGCCAGGGCTTGCCCGTTCGGATTGATGATTGAAAAGCGATCCATACTCTTTATTATTGAAACTCACTTGGCCGTTTCCGGGCATAAGTAATATGTCTCCATAATCGCTACACCCGGTCCCGCTAAGATGAGTGTGGGTGAACCCAAAAATAAAGTTGTCGGAATAATGATAACCACTACAACCATCCCAACCCTCCAAACGGGTATCTGGACTAAGTTGCACCATGCCATGTGGAAGAATAGCGCCGGGATAGGTATGGCCATGGGCATCCGTTCCAATAAATGGATTAACAAATGCAGATAAATTTTTCTGTGCTGAAGCAACAAAGACAGAAAAAACAAATAAGAAAAATGCAAATGCTTTTTGATAAAATTGAATCATGAATTACAATTGTTGTTAACTGCAATAAAAATAAACATTTCAATTCTAATATCGATTATTACAAATTCAAGACTTGTTCAGCGAAGAAAAACTAGATTATCTAAAAAGCGGGACGTAAAATCCTTGTGGTTCTTTTGTTTTATTTAATGTTTTCCAAAAGGAACTTCATCAAAAATTCCATGTAACCCCAATGCCAATTTATTGTGCAACAACAACCTATGTTTATTTTTAAAATACCGGCAAAATAATATCTCGGTGACAACAACAACCTTTGCCAATTCTATAAACATAAATGCTCTAAAACCCAACTGATTGATTAGGTAAATATTATGCTTAACGATTTTTTAACTAATTAACTAGATTCCCGATTTCGAACGTAAATAGTATAATTGTTATACCCTCTTTTGCCCTAAATTTGCATCTTAAATACCATCAATGCTTGATCCAGTTGTTTTGTTTTTTGTAATGGGTGTTATTGCTGGTTTGGCTAAATCAGACCTCAGGGTTCCGGAATCCTTTTACAATGTACTCAGCATTTATCTTTTACTTGCCATTGGTATTAAAGGAGGAATGGAACTACAAAAAACCGGCATCACTCAAATAGCTTTACCTGCTCTCACTGCTATTTTATTGGGTTTAACTGTCACCACCATAACTTATCTAATAAGCAATAAGATTGCCAAACTCGACTTTGACAATGCTGTGGCCTTGAGTGCTCACTATGGATCCGTAAGTGCAGTTACCTTTGCTGTAGCTATTAGCACACTTAAGAGCAAGCATGTTTACTATGAAGAGTATATGACCGTTCTCCTTGTTATGATGGAAATTCCTGCCATTATTTTTGCAATAGGTTTTTACAAGTTCAAAAAAAATACAGAACAATTTAACTTTGGCCACATTGCCAAGGAGATTTTTTTGGGAAAAAGTATTTTACTATTAACAGGAGGACTGTTGATTGGTATGTACATCCAAAATTCAGGAAACAACCAAATGAACATTTTCTTTTTTGATTTATTCAAAGGATTTCTAAGCATATTTATGCTGGAAATGGGTATTGTTGCCTCCTCCAGAATTTCTGAATTAAAAACTGCCGGAATAAAAGTTATTTTGTTAGGTGTAACGCTACCAATAATCTCCGGGACATTGGGCGTTTTAGCAGGCTATACTATTGGCTTGTCAACAGGAGGATGCACCGTTTTAGGTGCCATGGCTGCCAGTGGTTCTTATATTGCAGCCCCTGCAGTGGTAAGAATAGCCATTCCAAAAGCCAACCCCAGCATTTACCTTACCTCAGTATTGGGTGTTACTTTTCCATTAAACTTATTATTGGGCATTTCACTTTTATACAAACTTTCCGTTTGGATAAACCATTAATCATTTAATTCCCTTCTATTCATGAGTATAAACAGCAACAGATTCTGGAAAATGCTTAAACCTGATAAAAAAGAAATTTATCAGGTCTATACCTTCGCGCTTTTTAAGGGATTAATTGCCTTAACTATTCCATTAGGCATTCAAACCATTATTAATTTCATACAAGGGGGCAATATTTCAACTTCATGGATAATGCTGTCTATTTTAATTGGTTTGGGAATAGCACTCAATGGTTGGTTTCAACTGATTCAAATGAGAATATTGGAAAATATCCAACAACATATATTCACACGTTCCGCATTTGACTTTGTCAGCAGAATTCCAAAAATCAAATCTGAAGAACTTCAAAATTATTATGCCCCTGAATTGATGAATAGGTTTTTTGAGGTAATGACCATTCAAAAAAGTTTACCCAAAACCATCTTACATTTCTCAACGGCTATACTTCAAATCTTTTTCGGCTTGATGTTATTGTCTTTGTATCATCCTTTTTTTATCATTTTTAGTATTGTTTTGGTACTGATGGTGATTGGAATTATTTCTTTAACCTCAAAGCGAGCTTTCCAAACGAGTGTTGAGGAGTCGAAATTCAAATACAAGCTTGTTTCTTGGCTGGAAGAAATGGCAAGATCAAAGACCACTTTCAAAATAGCTTCACAATCTGAATTGCCTGTGCGTAAAACAGATGAAAAAGTCACAAAATATTTGTTATCAAGAGAGAAACATTATTCTATTTTAAAAAATCAATTTGGGCTGCTTCTTGCCTTTAAAATCATTATTACCTTGTCTTTGCTGTTGATTGGCGGACTACTTGTAATCAACCAGCAAATGAATATTGGCCAATTCGTTGCGGCTGAAATCATCATTTTGTTAATCATTGATTCTAGTGAAAAAATTATTACTAGCTTGGAGTCTGTTTACGATATGTTTACCTCCCTGGACAAACTGGAACAAGTTTACCAATTCAAACTTGATACCGACACAGGCACCCAGGAACTAAATACACAACAGAACAATGGATTAAGCATTGAACTTGTGAATATTAAATTTGGATACAGCGAAAATGATTTTATTATTGATGACCTTTCTTTCAAATTTTTAGCAGGAAAAAAATATTGTATTTCAGGAAACAATGGCTCTGGAAAATCAACACTAATGAATTTGATTTCCGGAAACCTAACTCCTGTTTCCGGGAACATTTGCATAAATGAACTTCCTGTTCAAAATTATTTCAAGAAGGATATTGCACGAGCCATTTCTTGTGCATTAAGAGATGATACTTTATTCGAAGGAACAATTATGGACAATATTACATTGGGAAGACCAGAAAATACACCTGATCAAATTAATAAAGTGCTTGAGGATGTTTACCTTGCTTCTTTTATCAAATCTTTACCCAATGGGATTGATACTATTCTAGATCCAATGGGAAAGAGATTGCCACATAGCATAAATCAAAAGATTATCCTAGCAAGATGCCTGGCAGGTTTCGGATGTGTGAACATTATTGAAACAAATACAGATTCCATTGAAAAAAAGGAAAAAACAACAATTATAGACGCCCTATTCAACAACAACAAAACCGTGATCATCAGTTCTAATGATGAATACATCAAATCAAAATGTGATTTTGTTATTTTGATGAAGGAAGGCAAATTCGATCAAATCATTTCCAAACAAGCATAATCAATGAAACTTCGTTCCTACGATATATTGACATCGAGACACAGAAAGCAACCTGTTCTAAAGGCGATGTACATTGTTGGCATATTGCTTCTAGTGCTGTTGTTTATACCATGGACCCAAAATATCAGGTCCTATGGAAAAGTAACTGCGCTGAAGCCTCAACAAAGACCACAAACCATACAAAATATCATTGCAGGCAGAATAGAAAAATGGTACGTACAGGAAGGACAATTCGTTAAAAAGGGAGATACCATCATTCAAATTAGTGAAATCAAATCTGAATACCTTAACCCTGATTTGGTTGCCAACTCCGAAAGTCAGTTAAAAGCCAAAAGTTCTTCCGTAAAGTCCTACATGGAAAAAGTGGGCTCTATAGACGATCAAATAACAGCAATTATTATTTCCAGAAAATTAAAATTAGAACAAGCTGAAAATAAGCTCAAACAATCTTTACTCAAATA
>CANHMN010000026.1 GCA_947461645.1 Chitinophagaceae bacterium
TCTTCTTCATCAAATTCGTCTTTAATTTCCCCGATGATCTCCTCCAGAATATCCTCCATGGTAACAATACCGGAGGTTCCACCAAACTCATCTACCACTACTGCAAAATGGATGCGTTTAGACCTGAATTCTTGCAACAAATCTTCAATTAATTTCTGCTCATGTACAAAATAGGGAGGCCTAATTAAATGATGCCATTGATAATCATTCGGCTGATCAAGGTAAGGCAATAAATCCTTCATGTGCAATACACCGGTGACTTCATCAAGATTGTTTCGGTAAACCGGAAGCCTTGAGTAATGAAGGTCTTCGGAAATCTTGATAATCTCATGAAAAGCAAGACTGGACTCTATTCCACTTACGTCCAATCGTGTTCTCATAACTTGCTTTACTTGCGTATCACCAAATTTTCTGATGCCTTTAAGAATTTGTTTTTCTTCCACAGTGGCTTCATGTTCGGGCAGCAAATCGATAGCATAGTCAAGGTTGCTGTTGTCCAGACCTGCGTTTTTGGAATACGCTACTTTTTGCTCGATGCTGTCGCTGAATTGAACAAACCTTTTGCTCAATCTGCTGAAAATGCTGTTGAAAACATCTATGATAAGCGAAGCATTGGATGCGAACCAAATTTTATGGTGTGTGGCCCAAACTTTAGGCAACACTTCAGCAAAGAGCACCAAAAGAAAAGTTACCGAAAGCACTTTAATAATAAAATCGAGCAATGGACTGAGACCGTAATCCTTTAACCAATCATGCAACAACAAATTCGAAATCAGAATGATGCCGATATTGATAAAACTATTGGCAATTAGCATGGTGGCCAACAATGTTTTTGGTTGCTCCAGCAACATCACTATTCTTCTGTAAGAAGGTTGTTTTCTGGTTTTTAAAATATTGATGTCCTTTGAAGTTAACGAGAAGAAGGCAACTTCACTACCTGCCAGAAAAAAAGAAAGCACTAAAAGGAAAAGTGTTGCAATCAACAGTACCGTAGTACCTGCAGTGTTGATTGATAAAAAGTTGAAACAATATAACCCAGATGTGAGTCCCGAATGATAATCCAAAATGCTGCTTTTAATGAACAATATGCTTTTAAGCCTTACAAATGTATAAAAAAATGGTTAACCAAATTAGGTATAGTCATTGGTAAAAATCAATCTGAAGTAAAGCAGCTTTTAAGATAATTGGCAATTACACGGGGAAAGCCCAAATCTTTAATCTTGTCTTGAGCAATCCATTCATAACCATCCTCCATCACGAATAATTTTGATAGTTGAAGGTGTAAAAAACTAACATGAACGGTCTGGTGGGTAAGCTGCTGCGTATAGCTTGGGGAAATTTTTGTAAGCTTGGTTTTGGGATGATGAAATACTTCTTTAATTACCTGACGTGCCATTTTCTCCGGTTTGGCCTTAGCCGAGACTTCGGTAAGGTGAAAGGCATAAAGTCCTCTCCAAATGTCTTTTTCAGTTCTTCTTTTTACCAGCAATTTATCTTTGTAAAAGGCAAGGGTAAAATAAAACCACCTTTCTTTCTTTTGAATGGTTTTGTTCTTTATCGGTAAAGCCGAGACTTTATTTGTGTTAAAAGCCACGCACAACCCTGAAAGCGGACAGCTTTCGCAAATTGGCGCTTTAGGTTTGCAAACAGTTGCCCCGAAATCCATTATAGCCTGGTTGTAGAGCGCAGGTTTTTTTTTATCCAGCAGCGAATCTGCCAGTTCTGCAAAAAAGAGTTTTCCTTTGGTAGAATCTATAGGAACGTTTATCCCAAAAAACCGAGATAAAATTCTGGTTACGTTACCATCAACTACGGCATGCGGCAAATCGTAGGCGAAAGAGGCTATCGCCGCAGCAGTATAGGGTCCCACACCTTTAAGAGACAAAATGGAAGAATAGTTTTTGGGGAATTTTCCTCTTAATTCACTGGATATGAATCGTGCTGTAAATAGTAAGTTCCTGCACCTGTTGTAATAACCCAAACCTTCCCATAATTTAAACACCTCTTTTTCATCAGCCTTGGAAAGTGCTATAACATTTGGATATTTTTTTATAAAATCCAAATAATAGGAAGTCCCTTGCTCTACCCTGGTTTGTTGCAATATGATTTCGCTTAGCCAGATTTTATAAGGATCTTTTACCCCTTTCCATGGCATATTCCTATTGTTAGCTATATGATGCCATTCCAACAAGTTTTTCTGAAAAAAGGAGCCGTTTGTTAAAGCCTTGGGAGACATTATTTTGACAATTATGCACAAACCTATTGATAATCACCAACTTAATTTTTATTTTTTAAAAAATATTTCTTAATTTACTATTCCAAATTGTTTAAATATGAGAAAAGCTGATTTAATCAACAAAATTGCAACCGAAACCGGAATACAAAAAGTTGACGTTATGGTGACTGTTGAAAGAATGATTCGTGAAATAAAGAGCACACTCGCAAACGGCGAAAACCTCTACATTCGTGGATTTGGAAGCTTTATCATTAAAAAGAGAGCTGCAAAAATCGGTCGGAACATTAAAAAAAATGTTTCTGTTGAAATTCCTGAACATTTTATTCCTGCATTCAAACCCTCCAAAGAATTTTTACAGGAAATAAAATCCTCCCCAAACATTAAAGAAGCGCCCGAAGTAAAAGACGATAACGAGGAATAAGCTAACTTTGCTTCTCCCGACTTGAAAATCCGGGCTTTATAATGAAGAAGCAAATTATTGTCTCAATAGTGGCTTTGTCCACCCTCCTTCTGCTTTTCTGGTTTGGTAAAACTTCAACGGATACAAAGGTTGAAGCAAAATTGACCGAAAAAAAATCAGAAAGTTTTAGTATTCAGTCTTTTATAGATTCTAAAAGAAATAATGTTTCTGCTGAATTGTCAAAATCTATTGCCTCTTATGAAAAACTTTTGGCAGAAAACAGCACGAAAGAAGCCAAAATTCAATCATTAACTACCCTGGCAAATTTGTATAAAGACAGTCTTTCCTTTCCTGAGGCTTATTTATACTATACTTCCTCTGCTGCAAAGTTGGATAATTCAGAAAAAAACCTCACCTTCGCAGCCCAATTATTTTTAAGTCAGCTCAGAGGTGAACAAGACGAATTAAAATTGGATTGGGAAACAGGTGAAGCTATCTCTCTTTTTGAAAAAGCTTTGATGCTAAATCCTGATAATGATGATCTTAAAATAGGGTTGGCAGGTTGTTACATTTTTGGCAAAGGCAGAAATGGAGATCCTCAACAAACCATGAAAGGCATTCAAGAGCTTTTAGGTGTGGTTAGAAAAGATTCTACCAACATGAAGGCTCAACTTTTGTTAGGAATCGGAGGATATGTTTCCGGCCAACACGACAAAGCCATTTCAAGGTTGTTGAAAGTAGTTGAAGCTCAACCGGAAAACGTTGAGGCCATTGCTTTTTTAGCTGATACTTATGCTGCTAAAGGAGAAAAAGCTGAAGCGGTTAAATGGTATAAAATCAGCAAGAGATTGGTCAATGATGATCATTACTCCAAAGAGGTTGATGACCGAATAACTGAATTAGAAAAATAAGATTTTAATATTATTATATTTCGTTAACACAAAAAGACTTGATTATGCCTTGTGGTAAAAAGAGAAAACGTCATAAAATCGCTACTCATAAGCGTAAAAAACGTTTGAGAAAGAATCGTCACAAAAAGAAGTAAAGATCTGATCACACTGATCCTCTTTCTTATTTTAGTTATTTGATGTGCCCTTAATTTATTATTGGGGGCCATCTTTTCTTATTGGTACATTCCTGTATTTAAGATTTTAATTTTAAAAACTTGTAATGTCCAACCTATCATAATGCATAATGGTCTACTATCAAACATAGTAAATTGACCAAAGAACTCATTATTAATGTAAGTCCTCATGGGGTGGAAATCGCTCTGCTAGAAGACAAACAGCTTGTAGAATTACACAACGAAAAAGCGGATGCCAACTTTGCGGTTGGAGACCTGTATCTTGGTAAAGTAAAGAAACTGATTCCAGGATTAAACGCTGCATTCGTGGATGTAGGTTATGAAAAGGATGCTTTTCTGCATTACACAGATCTTAGCCCTTATGTCAGGTCTGTGCTAAAATTCACCAAACAATCCATTCTACAAAGCAAAACAAACCCGCACGACTTTTCCAATTTCAAAGTAGAGCCTGAAATTATCAAGACAGGAAAAATCAATGAAATTCTTACCGGAAAGCCCAACATTCTTGTACAAATTCTCAAAGAACCAATAGCCGCCAAAGGCCCAAGACTCACATGTGAACTTTCTTTGGCAGGAAGATTTGTGGTGGTTACCCCTTTCAACGATGTTATTGCCGTATCCAGAAAAATTCATTCTGCGGAGGAAAGAAAAAGACTTCAAAAAATTATAGAGGCTGTTAAACCCAAGAATCTGGGTGTGATTGTTCGTACCGCAGCTGAGGGTATGAATACTGCTGAACTTCACGAAGACTTATTGAGCCTTGAAAAAACCTGGAAAACAATTCAAAAAAATCTTTCCGGTGCAGTTGCTCCTGCTAGAATATTGAGTGAACAGAAAAAAACCAACAGTATCTTAAGAGATTTGCTCAATGCCGATTTCAACAGAATAGCCGTTAACGATAAAAAAATCTTTGCGGATACCAAAGCTTATCTTCAGCGCATTGCTCCGGATAAAACAGATATTGTTTCTTTTCACAACAATACGTCCTCTGTTTTTGATCTTTTCGGAGTTACCAAACAAATCAAAGCATCGTTTGGTAAAACAGTAAACCTGCCAAGTGGCGCTTACCTCATCATAGAGCATACAGAAGCATTACATGTTATTGATGTAAACAGCGGATACAAAAGCGTAAGCAACAATCAGGAAGAAAATGCCCTTGAAACCAATCTGGAAGCTGCAGCTGAAATAGCCAGACAACTCAGGCTCAGAGATCTTGGAGGCATCATCGTTATTGATTTCATTGACATGAAATTAATGGATAACAAGAAAAAGCTAGCTGATGCAATGGAAGCGTTGATGAAGCCCGACAGAGCAAAGCATGCTGTTCTTCCTATCACCAAATTTGGTCTCATGCAAATCACCCGTCAACGCATGAAACCCGAAATGAACATCAACACAACTGAGGTTTGTCCGAGTTGCAATGGCACAGGCACCATTTCTTCTTCGTTGATATTCGAAGATGAAATTTTCAAAAACCTCAATTACCTGATTACTCAGAAACATAAAAGTCTTACCATTGCTGTTCATCCTATTATGTACACCTACCTCACGAGCGGCTTCCCTTCAATTCGATTGAAATGGTGGTGGAGATTCAAGCAAAGAATAAAAATTGTTTCTGATAACACTTACAGCTTAACAGAATTTCACTTCTTTGATGAAAACGAGGAAGAAATTAAACTGTAAATAATTTTAGGGGATTCTTTATACGCCATTACTCAAAAGAAATACTTTTTACTTGAACACGGCTAGAACTTTTAACTGTTAGTGTGCGACTTTGATTGCCCAAGTTGATGTTGATGGTATTCTCTCCTTCGCTCAATGGAATCCTAACATAATGAATATAAGCAGGCAAACTCAGCCAGCTTCTTGTATCTGCTTTTTCTGAAAATGCTCCCGCAAGGCTTAACAACATAGCACCTGAATTGTCTTCTTTTTTTGATTTTTGCTGTTCCTCATTTTTTTTCTCTTGCTTTTTCTCTGCTGCTTTTTGAAGTGTTGTTTTAATCAAATACCTGGCAAAGGCTTTGGCAAGATCTTCCAAAAGTCTTTCACGCAAAACAGCGGGAGCCAAATCATTGAGGCTTTGTATTTTTACCGGCTCATACTGCAAGCCATTATTGTTGATGCGAATGGAGGAATGGCTGTTGTATACCTTTCTGTATATGGGCAACGCAATTCTTGCCATGCTGAAATCTGATAGTTTACTTTCATTAACGCCGTATGTTCCTGAATTGAAGGGCAGACTAACCGTTTGACCATATTGATCAACAAATTGATAGCCTCCTCTTTGCCCACCCTTAACTATGGTGTAAACATATTGTTCTTTCACAGGAACAGCCCCTTCTTCGATAAAAAGAATCAATTCATTTTTGATTTCATTCGTTTCCTTAAAAGTCATTCCAAACAACTTTTCAAACCTTTCTGTTTCAGATGAAAAGCCCATCAAGCTTGCAGTGCGAAGCAAATCTTTTTTTAATTGAAGAGGCATCTCAACTCCATAATACGTTCCTTTATTGTCAAGAAAAATATTGGCAGCATTTCTGTAGGCGATAAAAGCATTGTTGATATCGCCGGAAGTCTCATATATTATTCCTTGCAGGTTCAGTGCGAATGGATCTTTGTTGTACCTCTTAGTATTTGTTTTGTATTTTTCAGCCAACCGATCAGAGGCCAATGTAATTTTTCTAGCCTCTACCACTGCACTTTCGGTCATGCCAAGATCAAGGTAATTGATTGCCTTATAATAATTAACCAGAAATGGTTCAAAGGGCTCTCCTCTGTATGTTTCCATCATCGGATTAACCAAATTACTTAGAGCAACATCCTTAGCATTTTTGAAATTAGATTCTAAAAAATCATTGGCGGCGTTGAGATAGGCATTGCTTTTTTCAGAGGCATTGAGTTTATGTTGAACTGCTCCTGCTTCTAAATTGTAGAGAAGTCGATTTCTCGATTTCTTCAACAATTTTATTTTGTTGAGGTCCTCAGATGCTTTGGAAAATTGACCTGAACGATAATGGGTATAATAGGCATCCAAGGATGCGCGATACGTTTTGCAGGAAAAAAACAAAGGCATCATGAGAAAAACAAATGATGCCTTTATAAAAGGAATTTTCATGGCGAACAATGGTTTGAACCTTGTTGGAACCGTATAATTTAAAAGCAGATTAATTTTTCACAAACTTTGAAATCTTTTTGTCGCCAATCCAAACCACTTCATTGGTTTCAATATTGGTCAGTTCAAGATTGATTTGATAAGTTACTGTTTTCTTTCTCTTAAAAGCATCTACAATCGAATTGATGGAGCCCTGAAGAATGAAATCAGCCCCGTTTTCCAAGCCAAATCTTTTCATGGTGCTTACCGATGAATTGGTTTGCTGGTCTGCTTTCTCCGCCCTAAGCTCCTCACGCTTTTTACCCCCTTGCACCAAACCTACTTTAGCAGAACTGATGAATGCTCTTTCAAGGTCTTTGATAAAAGTCTCGGCTTCAATATGCTCATGGCTTTTGTTGGATATCATTCCGCAAATTACCACAGGCTTCTTGCCTTTTGCCTGAACAAAGTTGTTCAACCAGGCACTTCCAAGAGATTGCGATATCATTTCTTCAGCCGTTAATCTGCTGTCGGTATTGTTCCACTTTCCGCTGATATCTGGAGTATCTGTTGGATCAATGCGAGTTACTTTACGCGAACAAGCAGCTAATAAAATTAATGCCGAAAAAAAACAGATTATCCGAATTGATTTCATGTTGAGTTTTTTTGGTTGTTGATGATGTTGTCTTTAAAAAGGCTTTATAAATCTGAACAATTAATCTGTTAGAAAAATTAAACCCAATGGTGCAATTATTTACCTGTAGAAGAAAACATTTCTTCTTCTCCATCTGTAATAATCAGTAAAGCGATTGCTGTTTACCCTTGCCAAAGTAAGCTTTCTGCGAAAATCCAAACGATCTTGCTTTCTTTGTTGTTTGGCCTCAAACCAATCGTAAGCTTTATAGGTGTTTTGTGACGTAGTGCCCATTCCTTCCAAAATTTTCTCCTGGCCTGTTTGGTATTTGGCCATGCTTACCTTGTAATTGGGATTTTGGTCCGGAGCCAACTGCTCCTGAGCTTGGGAGATAACGCAACTGAAAACGGAAATGGAAAAAAGTAAAATTCTTTTCATGTTATGGCCTTTTGATTAACGAGTCCAAATATAACCACACCTTGTTTCCTCGAAAACAAAAATATGTTAAAAGATTGGATTTTGTTATGGAGTCAGGCCCAATTAGTGTGAATGATTGTGTTGCATAGCCACTAATTCCTCAGTCGTAACCGTTTTTTCTTTTTTCTTTACCTGTCCTTCCAGAAAATCAAAAAGTTTTTGGGTCACCAACCTTCTGTAAGTAGCATCTACCTGCTTTTCATCTTTCATCATTCTGTCGATATAGCTATCAAGCCAGCTCATATCTTCACCCATACCCATCTGTCCGAAATAACGCATTACTTCTTCTTTCATATGCGCCTTAAGGTCATCTTCAGATACTTCTAATTTATTGTCGATGATAATTTTGTCGCTGATTAGTGTCCATTTCAATTGGCTGCTGAAAGTCGGGAATTCTGCTTCGGCTTGTTCGGCTGTTTTAGGTTTATCGCCCCCTGTTTGCAACCAGCGTTTTAAGAAATTTTCAGGGAAAGTAATGCTAGTATGATCAAGCAACAAATGATAAAGTTGATCATGCAATTGGTTTTTGCTTTGTGCCGACCAGTATTTTTCAATTTCTTCTTTTAAGGTTGCACGAAGTTCTTCTTCGGTTTTGATGCCTTTTCCAGGATAAACTTCATTAAAGAATTCCTCATTCAATTCACGCTTTTCAATCAGACCGAGTTTTACGATATTCATCGAAAAATATTTGGATGCCGCATCTTTATCGGTTTTATCCAAACCAAGGTCTTGAAGCATCATATCAAGCTTGTCTCCCTCAAAAGTTTTGTTCAGCTGAAACACCATTGACTCACCGGCTTTCTTGCCCATCAAGGATTTTTGCATTTTGGACGTCATGTATTTCAACAACACAGAATTTTCTTTGGAAATTCCTCCGTCAACGATGTTGCCATCCTTGTCTGATTCAGAAAACAATACGTTCAAAACGTTTTCTTCATTGTCGATGGTTTCCGGCTCTGTCATTTTACCGCCTTTGATCTGCATGCGGTTGATTTCTTCGGTAACCATTTCATCTGTTACATTCACTACGTGATGTGTAAGGGTTTCTTTGGCTAGAACAGGCAATTCGAAACCTGGTTTTAATCCAATTTCAAATCCGAAATCATAATCGGCGGGATTGTTAAGATCAAGATTGTTGATGTCTTGCTCAAGCGGGAGTGGTTGGGCGAAAATATCAGGCTTTTCTTCGTTCAAATAGGTGTAAAGCTTACGCTCAACAGCTCTTAATACTTCATCGTTAAATATGGATGGCCCGTACATTTTCTTAATCATTCCGGCCGGAACCATTCCTTTTCTAAACCCTGGAATATTGGCTGTTTTGCTGTATTCTTTTAGCTTTTTTTCGAAGGAAGGAAAATATTCTTCTTTGCTGACTTTTACCGTAAGTTTATCGGTAAGGATTCCAATGTTTTCTCTAACCACTGCAGATGTTGACATACTCGAATAGATTGAGGTGTTTATTAAAGAAAGAAGTTGATAAGCTGTGTAGTATCCTGTTTTGCAGAAAGTTGCATTCAGGTAAGCGTCACAACTTATCAACTCTGAACAGTGCGGATGATAGGGGTCGAACCTACATGCCTCGCGGCGCCAGATCCTAAGTCTGGTGCGTCTGCCAATTTCGCCACATCCGCATTCGTTAGGCAATAAAACAATATCACCTTAACGGGGCGCAAAAATAGTACATTTAATTTGAAAACAGCACGAAAAAACAACAGTTATTTCTAAAAATAAGGCCACGTCGCCCAAACAGCATCTGGTGTTTTTTATCATGCGACCAAGGGTTCTGTATTCTATTTCAGCCAACAACAATAACCTTCCACTACATTTGCCAATTCATATGCTATTGATTTTTACGCTTTTAGATACTTTTTAGCCGTTTTTTGCGTTTAACAATTCTCATTCGACATTATGAAAAACCAGTTCATGATACGAATGACAATAACATCAGACATAAAAAATTTGAAGTAAATTCGTTGCTGATCATGCAAACCAAAGAAACCACCACCTACCAACTATCTGACGAAGAAGAAAAAAAGGAAATCCTCAGAAATTACAGAGGATTGCTCAGGGCTTTGAAACAAAAAATGAAGCCGGGCGACAAAGAACTGATGCGTTCAGCATTTGAAATGGCAGTGGAAGCACACAAAACCATGCGCCGCAAAAGTGGGGAGCCCTATATATTGCACCCATTGGCTGTTGCAAAAATCTGTGCCGAAGAAATTGGGTTGGGCATAAGAAGCTGTATTTGTGCCTTGTTGCACGATACCGTTGAAGATACAGATATAACATTGGAAGACGTTCAGAGTGAGTTTGGAAGTGAAATTTCTAAAATCGTAGATGGTTTAACGAAGATTGCATCTGTTATGGACTCCAACTCGAGTCAACAGGCGGAAAATTTCAAAAAAATTCTTCTCACCCTTACCGATGACCCCAGGGTAATCCTAATCAAACTTGCAGACAGGTTGCACAACATGCGTACACTTGACAGTGTAAAAAGAGAGAAGCAACTTAAGATTTCTTCTGAAACCGTTTATGTTTATGCTCCCCTTGCACACAGAATGGGGCTTTACAACATCAAAACAGAAATGGAAGACCTTGCCATGAAATACATGGAGTCTGAAACCTACAAATCAATCGCGAAAAAATTACAGGAAACCAAAAGAGACAGAACCAGGTATATTAATGATTTCATCAGACCATTAAAGGAAAAATTGCAACAAACCGGACTGAAATTTGAAATTTACGGTCGACCAAAAAGCATTCATTCCATCTCCAACAAAATCAAAAAAAAGGGCGTAGCTTTTGAAGAGGTGTATGACCTGTTTGCCATTCGAATCATTGTTGATGCAGTGCCGGAAAAAGAAAAAGAAGAATGCTGGAAAATTTACAGCATCATCACTGATGAATACAACCCTTCACCCGAACGCTTGCGCGACTGGCTAAGCAACCCCAAAAGCAACGGATATGAAGCGCTTCACACCACTGTAATGGGGCCCCAGGGGAAATGGGTTGAAGTGCAGATCAGAACAAAACGAATGAACGAAATAGCTGAAAAAGGACTTGCGGCTCACTGGAAATACAAGGAAGGGAAAGACGACGAAAGCAGGTTCGACAAATGGTTCAATCAAATTAGAGAAGCGCTTGGCAACCAGGAATCCAACTCACTTGATTTTTTACAGGATTTCAAAACCTCTTTTCTTGCTGAAGAAATTTATGTTTATACGCCTAAAGGCGATATCAAAATGCTGCCAGTTGGGGCAACTGCACTTGATTTTGCCTTTCATGTACACACAGCCGTTGGTATTAAGTGCATAGGAGCAAAAGTGAATCATAAGCTTGTTCCTATAAGCTACAAATTAAGAAGCGGAGACCAGATTGAAATCATCACGAGTGCCAAACAAAAGCCCAATGCCGAATGGCTGAACCATGTGGTAACAAGCAAGGCGCGCGCAAAAATCAAAGATTCACTAAGAGAGGAAAAAAGACAAATTGCAGATTTTGGCAGAGGAATTCTGGAACGAAAACTGAACAGCCTCAATGCCGTAATGAACAATACCAACCTCGAGGAAATTGCCAACTTTTACAAATGCAATAGCATCCTTGATTTGCTTTATGATGTTGCTATCAAAAAAAATGACCTGAAAGAACTTAAGTCTTTCACCATCCATGGCGACAAGCTTTCTGCACCAAGGTTGGTAAAAAATACAGAAGAAAAACAAGAATTCCTCGACATCAAACCGCTCACCAAAAAAGACCACGAATTGGTTATTTTCGGGGAGAGCAGCGATAAAATAAAATATACCCTTGCCAATTGTTGCAAACCCATTCCAGGTGATGATGTGTTTGGTTTTATTACCACAGGTGAAGGCCTCAAGATCCACCGCATAAGCTGCCCAAATGCTACACGATTGCTTGCCAATCATGCTCATCGGGTAGTTAAAACCAAATGGGCTAAAAACAAGGAGATTTCTTTTCTTACGGGTTTGCGTATCATTGGACTTGACGATGTGGGCGTCATTCACAAAATCACCAACCTCATCAGTGGCGAGTTGAAAGTAAACATATCAGCCATGACAATCGAAGCAAATGAGGGTATTTTTGAAGGAAATGTTCGTGTGTTCGTTCACGATAAAGAACAGCTTGATCACCTGGTAAAATGTTTATATAGTTTACCCGGCATTGAAAGAGTAGAAAGGTACGATACAGAATAACATGGAAGAAGGCGTTTAAATCCTTACTATTTAAGTATTTCGCGACTAATTACCAGTTTCTGTATTTCGCTTGTCCCTTCACCGATGGTGCAAAGCTTACTGTCTCTGTAATATTTTTCTACAGGAAAATCTTTCGTGTAACCGTAACCGCCAA
>CANHMN010000027.1 GCA_947461645.1 Chitinophagaceae bacterium
TGGAACGCGATCTCAAAAATTGTAGCCTCTGAAAAAATGGATCTGATGGGCTTGCATTGTCATATAGGTACTTATATGTTATCAACCGATGCCTATGCCATTGCTGTTAAAAAATTAGCTGATCTTGCCTGGCGATGCAAACAAAAGCTTGGAGTTACCATTCAATACCTTGATCTCGGCGGCGGATTCCCTTCTTCCAACACACTTAAAGGTGCTTATCTTCCGGCTAGCGATACGAACCCTTCGATTGATGCATTCGCAGAAAGCATCACCCATGCCATTTTAAATGCCGGGTTCTCTACAGATGAATTGCCCTTGTTGATTTTAGAATCAGGCAGAGCTTTGATTGACGACGCAGGTTATTTACTTGGATCTGTGCTGGCTAACAAAAGATTGAGCGACGGCAGAAGAGCCACTATAATGGACTTTGGCGTAAACATCATGTTTACTTCTTTTTGGTATGAACATAAAATAAGTCCTGCACAAGACTTTACCCATCACACCGAAGACATGGTATTGTATGGTCCTCTGTGCATGAATATTGATGTAGTTAGAGAAACCATTAATCTTCCCTTGCTCAATCGTGGCGATCACGTAGTTGTGCACAGGGTTGGCGCATACAACATGACACAATGGATGCAATTCATACAAATGAGGCCGAATGTAATCATGATTGATGAAAAAGGAGAAACTCATCTCATCAGAGAAGCAGAAACACTTGAATACATTGAACAAGTTGAAAAGATGCCTGCTTACCTTAAAGAATTTAAACTGTAAAGTTTGAAGGTAAAAAACGAAATATCTTCTTTTCTTGCCTTTTTACAATTTTTGGGAAAAGCAAGCGTGAACAGTTATGGCATGTTGTTTTTCTCAAGGCAACTGTTTTTTTCATTGCTGATTTTTATTGTGTCCTTCATTGTTTTTCCCATCGGTTGGGCGGGTTTACTTTCTCTTATCATCGCAATTGTAACTGGTTATTTATTGGGATTTGATAAGCAGCAACTGGTTACGGGAATATTTTCCTATAGTGCCATTTTGTTTGGGTTTGGGTTTGCCGCTAACTATGAAACAGGCTTTTCTTTTTACCTGATGCTGACCATAGGTTCTGTATTGAGCCTTTTGTTTTCCGTTGCTGTTTCCTCCAAATTAAGCAGAAGCAACTTACCCGGCTTATCGCTTGCCTTTATTTTTACTACCTGGCTTGTGGTATTATCTTCCAGACAATTTGCCGGACTGGGATTAACACAAAGACATATTTACTGGGTAAATGAAGCTTATGATATGGGCGGACATTACCTTGTTCATTGGATTCAAACTATTGAGAACATTGAGCTTCCGACATTCGTTTCAGGGTTTTTGAAGTCGATGAGTGCCATTATTTTTCAGGGCAACATCACTACAGGATTTTTATTGACTATTGGTTTATTGATCCACTCCAGAATATCTTTTATGCTTGCTGTGTTGGGATATGCAGTTGCATTGTGGTTTAACCAGCTTCTGGGAGGATTCAATTCGGGTGACATCTCCTATTATAATTTGGGAACCAATTTTATGCTGGTTTCGATTGCATTGGGAGGATTTTACATTATTCCATCCGTAAGGTCTTTTTTATGGACTTTAATTACTGTTCCTATTGCATATCTCATGGTAGTTGGATTAGGAAGCATTACCTATCCTTATGCGCTTCCCGTTTTCTCGCTTCCCTTTTGCATTACGGTTATACTTTTTATTTACTGTTTACAATTAAGGAAAAAAACAGGCAAATTGACACTAACACCCATTCAATATTATAGTCCTGAAAAAAACATCTATCATTATCTTAATGGAAAATCTCGTTTAACAAACAGCAGATATTTTCAACTGTCCCTTCCCGTTATGGGCGAATGGATGGTTAGCCAAGGCTATCATGGAGCATTCACACACAAAGGAGATTGGTCTTTTGCCCTTGACTTTGTATTGCTTGACGAGGAAATGAAGACCTTTACCCTTCCTGCCACACAACCCGAACATTTTTATTGTTACCAAAAGCCTGTGTTATCGCCAGGAGATGGTATTGTTGAAGAGGTAATTGACTATGTGGAAGACAATGAAATCGGTAAAACAAACATCCATCAAAATTGGGGAAATACGATATTGATTAAACACGCAAATGGATTGTACAGCAAATTATCTCATTTAAAAAAACATTCTTTCAAAGTAAGCAAAGGAGCTTATGTTAAAAGAGGAGAAATAATTGCATATTGTGGGAATTCCGGAAGATCACCCGAGCCTCATTTACATTTTCAGGTTCAGGCAACACCCTACCTCGGATCCAAAACTATACAATATCCTATCTCCCATTTCTATTCGAAAAGCAACAAAGGATTAACTTTTGAAAGTTATGCTGTACCAAGAGAGGGCGCATTTGTGAGCAACATCAATACCAATAAAAAGCTAATCGATGCATTCGATTTTAAGCCAGGAATGAAGTTTGAACTTTCCTCTCTACAAGGCAATCTTGAAACATGGGAAGTACATACAGATGAATACAATCAAACCTACCTGTATTCTAAAACAACAGAATCTATAGCCTATTTTTACAATGATGGAACTGTTTTTTATTTTACCGATTTTGTAGGAAACAAAACATCTCTCTTGTATGCATTTTACCTTTGTGCCTACAAAATTTTGTTGGAGACAGAATATGCACTTCCCTTGAGAGACGAATTCCCAATAACCATTGCGAACAGCGGACCGTTAAAATGGCTGCAAGATTTATTTGCACCTTTTGTATTGTTCATCGAAAACAAATACGAATCTTGTATACAACAAACAACCGGAATGTTGGCTGACGATGAAATCACTATTGCTTCATCCCTAAAAAGAAGTTTCTTTAAGATAACATCGGTAACATCAAAAGGCCAGCTTAAAATTTACAAAGGAAACATTAGTAGTTTCAGCTGGAATGATAAAAAAAATAAAATCGAGGCAACATGCACAAAATCAGGTTAATCCCATTGCTGCTGTTATTTTCCTTGCAAATATCTGCTCAAGATTTCAGCAATTTTGATGAAGTAAACAATACTACTTATTCATTATTCACCCTTTCAAAATGGGATGAATTGCTGCACTACGGAATGAAGGCCATTGAGAACAGGCAAGATTTCCTGAACCTAAGACTAAGATTGGGTTTTGCCTGCATCAGCAAAAAAAATTATGCTAAAGCTATCATACACTATAAAAAAGTTCTAACATTTAACAAGTATGATGAGATTGCGCATTATTACCTTTGGTTGTGCTATAACGCTTTGAACCAAGAATCATTTGCTCTTCAACATTATCCGTTCATTAATAAAGACATTCAAAAAACATTTTCGCTGAAGAAAATTGCACTGACTGCAATTGGAATCGAAACCAGTTTTAAAACAACTGACGTTACCACAAGAAACGATGCCTTTTACAACATGCTATCTTTGAATAGCAAGTTGGGATGGAGAGTAAATATGCAACAATCAGTAGCGCACTACAAACAAAATATTTCTGAACCAAAACTAACATTAGTTGAAAACAACAACTCTATCAACATCAACCAAGTTGAGTATTACAATTTGATAAGCATTTCTTTAAATAAAAATATCGAAGTCAAAACAGCTTACCACTATATAAAAACGCCATTCAACAATTTCAGCTACAGCAATCACCTTGGTTTAATCGGAATTAAATTTTACGGAAATAACATAAATTGGCAGGGGGCATTTATTCAAGGCACATTAGTTGATTCCAAAATCAATCAGTACAACCTTCAATCGGAATATTTCCCGCTTGGCAGCAATAGTCTTTATGGAATATCTACCATAAGTTACAGAAGTTTGGACTCTTCCGGAAATGTCAACTTTAAACAGGTGTTGGGCTTTAAAATAAACAAAACAACTTGGCTGGAGGCAAATGTTACCTTAGGAGAAGCAAACCGTTACCTAGAAAACAATGCTTTATATGTTTTCAATTCCATTGATCCAAATATGCTAAAATGGGGTTGTAATGCTTATTATTTTTGGAGGAAACACCTGAAATTACAACTTGGCTACACCATGGAAAAAAGAAAACTAACCTTATATAATCCACAATTATTTTATTTTCAACATTCATTAAACGGAGGTATATCATGGAAATTTTAAAAAAATCAATTCTTGTAGCAGTTATAAGTGTATTTACTTTAACTGCATTTTCTCAAAAGGAAATGGCTATGCAACGAGCCTTTGCTGAAAGCTATGCGCTTGAAACAAAGTTTAAATACAATGATGCCGTTGCTTTGCTTACGCCTTTGTATGAAGAGAACAACTATGAGCTAAACCTCAGACTTGGTTGGCTTTATTATAATGCCAAAAATTATACCCAGTCACAAAACCATTACCAAAAAGCTGTAAAACTGAAACCCTACTCTATTGAAGCAAAATTAGGCTTAGTAAAACCATTGGTTGCCATTGAGAATTGGGAAAAAGTAGCCGATCAGTATGAAGAAATTCTAAAAATTGATGCACAAAATTATACTGCGAATTATTGGTTAGGGGTACTTCAGTACAACAGAAAAAAATACCAAGCAGCCATTAAATTATTTGAGCAGTTGGTAAACCTTTATCCTTTTGATTATGATGCCAACCATATACTAGCTTGGTCTTACTTTAATTCCGGCAGAAACAACGATGCGAAAATCATATTTCAAAAGGCGTTATTGATTCGCCCTGGAGATGCATCTTGTATTGAAGGATTGGGAAGGATAAAGTAAGGTTTAGGGTTTAGAGGTTTAGGGTTTAGAGGTTTAGAGTTTAGAGGTTTAGAGGTTTAGAGGTTTAGAGGTTTAGAGTTTAGAGGTTTAGAGGTTTAGGGTTTAACGCTAAAACAGCTTAACGACCTAAACCATAAACGCGCATTGCGCATTGCAATATCATAAAACATTAATCCTCTTTCCAATGTCTCCTTTTTGGGACGTTGGAAAGAGGAGTGTATAACTTTAGGATCAAAACCCAAATAAACTTCCACCCTTTTCAAACAATCGATAATCTTCTTTCCAATGTCTCCTTTTTGGGACGTTGGAAAGAGGAGTGTATAACCTTAGGATCAAAACCCAAATAGACTTCCACCCTTTTCAAACAATCGATTGATCTTTTTTTCTGTTTCAGGATCTTTTTCTACTGCAGGAGCGTGATGAGGTTTTGATCTTGCATCAATGATTAATGGTCCATGACAACCCCAGTGCTTGTTTTCATAAAACTCATCAACACCGTAAATATCATGAGAGGGATTGCTCCTGGTGAAGGTTGTCCACAAGAAATTGTTCAAATTAGCACTTAGAAATACAGGATCATCACACAGAACGATCAGGACAATTTCCTCGTCTGATTCTTTTGAAAAAGTCTTATTCTCTTTTAACAAAAGCGATAAATGCTTACAAAGCGCTTGAATTTCTTCTTTGGCATGTGCTTGATTTTGGTAAGCTTCGCCTCCTAGGGCAACTACACCCGGCATAACCATTTTGGCTTCTGTGTATCCACGAATTTCATTTAAAAAACTTGATGGCTCTGAAGCTAATTTTCGAACCGATTTACCATAAGCTGCGAAAACAACTTTACTGCCCTGATTGATGTTCTCCCCTGAATAATCAAGTGTATCGATGGTTGTTTTAGTGTAAAAATGTACATCTCTGTGCAATTGTATTCTCTCCAAAACAAATTGAAAATATTGTTGAATATTTTTGGTGGTAAGCTTGTTTGCTTCATCAGCTGTTATAAACAAGTACTTTGCTAAACTCAACTGGCCTGTCCCCAACATGTGATTGGCTATGGTTAGAATCTCTGCAGGCTGACTTGAAGGCAGATAAGGTGTGTAGCGTTCACTACCAATAGCTAACAGCAACGGATGAACGCCGGCAGCATCTACCGCATTCACTTCCTTCAAGCCGGGGATTTCCTTTTGGAGTGCAGAGCCGGTAATGGAGTGTATGAGCTCTCCAAAACTGGTATCTTCCTGTGGAGGCCTGCCTACTACCGTAAAAGGCCAAATAGCATTTTTTCTGGCATATACCTTGTGAACTTTCATCAAAGGGAAAGGATGCTGAAGACTATAGTAACCAAGATGATCTCCGAAGGGACCTTCAGGTTTGTTTTCCTCGGGATAAACCTCGCCTGTAATTACAAAATCAGCATCAGTACTTATGCAGAATCCATCAATATAGGTGTAGCGAAATCTTCTTCCTCCTAAAACGCCGGCAAAAGTCATTTCGCTCATTCCTTCAGGTAATGGCATTACAGCAGCTACAGTATGCGAAGGAGGACCGCCAACAAATACACTAACCTTCAAGGCTTGACCTTTTTTATTGGCTTTGGTTTGGTGAACTCCTATTCCTCTGTGCAGTTGATAATGCAAACCGATTTCTTGGTTTTGGATATAATCGTTTCCGCTCAACTGAATTCTGTACATCCCCAAATTAGCATTCATGATACCCGGCGTCTCTATATCTTCTGTATAAACCTGAGGAAGTGTTACAAAAGCCCCCCCATCCATTTTCCAATGTTGAATTTGAGGCAATGTTTCTATGTTAATTGACTGTTGCAAGACAGGCTTTGACATTGGATTTTTTAGAGGAATGGCTTTAATGGCGGATAATCCTGTTGAAACCAAGGACAAGGGATGCTTTAATGCTTTTGCAGGATTGTTTTTGAACTCAATCAGTTGTTCAACAGTTTCAATGGTATCTTTGAAAAGAAACCGGCTTCTTTCTAAAGTTCCAAAAATATTTGAAGCAGCCCTGAATGGAGAACCTTTTACCCTTTCAAACAAAAGAGCTGGGCCACCGGCTTCGTGTACCCGAAGGTGAATGGCAGCCATTTCCAAGTAAGGATCAACTTCTTCTTTGATGCGAATCAATTGACCATTTCTCTCCAAATCTATTAAACAGGATTCCAAGGATGAGTATGCCATAAATAATTTAAATTAAAGGCCTATAGGTCAAATTAGATACTCTAAAATACCGTAGGGCAATTTGTTTTTACTTTTCTCAAACCATTACCACCATATTCCTCTCTGTTCCCTTTAGGAACAAATCTGAACTTGACAAACAATCCCAAAAACGAGTAACTGTCGTTGTTGGCAGGATTCCCACGGAGTGCTCCATCTTTTGGATATGGATTAGCTCCGCTAAGTAACGCACCCCGATAAGCCAAAATTGGTGAATAGGTAGAGACACTTCTACTTAACAACAAACTGTCTACATAAGTTGTGCTGCAATCATCAATATAATCTGTAAATAATTTTCTGGAACTTACCAAAAAGCCAATTCTGAGGTTTGGACTTACCGCATATTGTACCCCAGCGCCAAATGGAATAGCATATTGCATTAGTTTGTATTTCTCCCTCCCTTTATAAAACCCCTGGCCTTCAGTACAATATTCAGCAAGGTAAAGCCTGTTACCATCTTCAATATCTATGTAGGGATTAAATTTAAATACGGCAAAAGACGCCTGTATAAAAGGGGAAAATCTGTTCTTGTAAAGATCAAGGAAGTTATAATCAAGCCCTATTGAAAATTCAGTGATATTGCTTTCAAACTTCAGGTTTCTTAATTTGCTTGAAGGATTGTATTTATCATCACCTGCAATTTTACCGTAAGTGAGATTGCTTGTGAGTAAAAGCTTTGGATGAAATTCGTAATTGAAACCAACAGAAAACGCAGGTCGTAGCATTTGCTTAATAATAGGCCTGCTTTGAAGGTCTCCTCCATAAGACAAAACACCAAATTTTACTTCAGTGAAAAATCCCTGTGATTTAGCTTCGCAAATGAAAAACACCAAAATGACAAAAGTGTACAGTGCTTTCATTTCGCAGCCTTTTTACTTATTCAAATACATCACTTCTTTGATGAGTTTTACCGTTCTGGTAACGTCTGGAAGGTATGCATTCACAAGGTTTGGAGCATAGTGCATGGGAGCATCTGCAGAAGTGATTCTGCGGATAGGTGCATCCAAATAATCGAACCCTTCTTTTTGAATACGATAGGTTATTTCTGAAGAAACAGAGGCAAAGGGCCATTGTTCTTCAACAATTACAAGACGATTGGTTTTCTTTACGCTTTCTAGAATGGTGAACCAGTCCAAAGGACGGATGGTTCTCAGATCAATGACTTCAGCGCTTATGTTTTCTTTAGCAAGCTCTTCTGCAGCACCCAATGCAACTTTCATCATTTTGTTGAAAGAAACGATGGTTACATCTGAACCTTCTCTGGCGATATGTGCTTTACCAATTGGAATGATGTATTCTCCTTCAGGCACTTCGCCTTTATCGCCATACATCAACTCACTTTCCATAAAAACAACCGGATCATCATCGCGAATAGCAGCTTTCAATAAACCCTTTGCATCGTATGGATTGCTAACAGAAATAACTTTTATACCAGGTATATTGGCATACATGCTCTCAAAGGCTGTGGAGTGCTGTGCACCCAATTGACCGGCACTTCCATTGGCACCTCTGAATACAATCGGACAACCTACTTGTCCACCACTCATTGCCAGCATTTTAGAGGCAGTGTTCAGTATTTGATCCAATGCTAGAACAGCAAAGTTCCAGGTCATAAATTCCACAATAGGTCTCAAGCCATTTTGAGCCGCACCTACTGCAATAGCAGAAAAACCAAGTTCAGCAATTGGGGTGTCAATAATCCTCTTGCTTCCAAATTCATCCAGCATACCCTGACTTACCTTGTAAGCACCATTGTACTCTGCTACTTCCTCCCCCATTAAAAATACCCTTTCGTCCAATCTCATTTCCTCCTGCATAGCTTCTCTCAACGCTTCCCTGAAAGTTATTTGCCTCATGTATATTTCTTTTAATTGTTGTGAAAGATAATCTTGCGCAAATTTATTCTATCAAAGGCAGACAAACAAATGGAAAGCTCCGAAATAGGGCTTTATCCAGAATAATTGAAAATATTTAAAAGCAACAAAAAAGGATGTTCTACCGAACATCCTTTCAAAAATTAATTATCGCTTTGCTTAACAAGCTTCAACAATCATAGCGCTAGCCCCACCACCACCGTTGCAAATGCCTGCAGCACCATATTTGGCTTTGTTTTGGTGAAGTACATGTATAAGCGTAACCATTATTCTTGCCCCGCTGCAACCCAATGGGTGACCAAGGGAAACAGCACCACCATTTACGTTCACCTTGGAAGCATCTATGTTTAACCTGCGCATATTTTCGATACCAACAACCGAAAAGGCTTCGTTTAATTCCCAAAAATCAATTTGATTGGCTGTTAGGCCCGCTTTTTCCATTGCTTTTGGTAGTGCAACAGCAGGTGCTGTAGTGAACCATTCAGGTGCTTGTTCAGCATCGGCAGCAGATAGCACTTTTGCTATAGGCTTAATACCCAATTCATCAGCTTTTTCCTTGCTCATGAGAACTAATGCTGCGGCACCATCATTCATGGTTGATGCATTGGCTGCCGTAACGGTTCCATCTTTTACAAAAGCACCTTTTAGCTCAGGAATTTTATCAAATTTCACGTTGAAGGGCTCTTCATCTTTGGCGAACATGACAGGCTCCCCTTTTTTCTGTGGAATGGCTACGGGCACAATTTCCGCATCGAATTTTCCTGATTGTACAGCATCTTGGCTTCTCTTATAACTTTCTATGGCGAAGGCGTCCTGATCTGCTCTGCTTACATTGCAGGTAGATGCGCACATTTCTGCTGCATTACCCATGGCTTTTCCATCATAAACATCAGTTAAACCATCTTTGGCCAGACCATCGGTAATAGATGTATTACCATATTTGTTTCCCCATCTTAAGCTATCAACATAGAAAGGAACATTACTCATGCTTTCCATACCCCCTGCAACAACTACATCTGCATCACCCAGAATAATCGATTGAGCTGCCAAAGCAATGGCTTTCATTCCACTGGCACAAACTTTATTTACTGTTGTACAAACCACTTGATCTGGAAGACCTGCAAATTTAGCTGCTTGTCTGGCAGGCGCTTGTCCGAGGTTTGCTTGTAAGACAGAACCCATGATTACTTCATTCACCAAAGTAGGTGAAATACCCGCTTTATCAATAGCTCCTTTAATGGCGATTGCACCTAATTGGGGAGCGGAAAATGACTTCAATGTACCGCCAAAACTACCCATTGGAGTCCTAACAGCCGAAACGATGTAAACTTCTTTTTTCATCTGATGGTATTTAGATTTAATACTGATTATTTAATGCTCAAGAAAGACAACAAAAAATTACTCTTTTACAGGATTTAATTGTTTAATTCCAAGTGGCAAAATTAAGGCATAAACCACTTGTAATGTCTATAAAAAAAGGCCCCGAAAAATTCGAGACCTTTTAGAATAGGAAAATAGATGCGAGCCAAATTTTACTTAAAAATGCTTCAGCAATTCGATTCATTCATTGAATGCTTTTCATCGATTCTTTAAAGCATTTAAAATACGTAAAAAAATAAAGGATTATTGGATTTGATATATTAATGGCAAATTTGCTGCCAATTTTAATAAAACAAAAGTTAATTACCTATATTAATTAACTTACTTAGTTCGAATCCTGGGATCTAGTTTGAGGTTTACCGCATCAGCTAAATATTGAACAACGGTATAAAAAACCGCACTCATCAAAACTGCTCCCATCAACAACGGAAAATCCAACTTGCCCAATGCATCAACAGTTATCTTTCCTAATCCTTTCCAACCAAAAATATATTCTACAAAAAATGCACCTGCAAGCAATTCGGCAAACCATCCGCTTATGGAAGTAAACACCGGTATCAGTGCATTCCTCAACGCCCAACCATAAATGATTTTGTAAGTACTCAATCCCATGGCCTTTGCTGTTCTGATATAATCCTGCTGCATCACCTCAATCATTGCACTTCTGGTAAGCTGAGTAATAATGGCCAGTGGTCTTATTCCTAATGTAAATGCAGGTAAAATTAAATTCTTTAGCGACAAATATTTTTCACCGGTCCATTCATCTGTTTCATAAAGACTTCCGGTAAAATGCAACCCTGTGTATTGATGCAGATAAATACCAAAAAAATAAGCTACAAGCAGTGCCATAAAAAAAGAGGGCACCGAAACTCCGGCAACAGCAATTACCATACTCAACTTATCTATCCAGCTGTTTCTGTTTATGGCAGCCAACACGCCAATTAAGATCCCAATCAAAGAAGCAAAAAGCATTGCCGTAAAAGCCAACACCAACGTTGCAGGAAAGGCTTCCCACAGTACCGCATTTACCGACTTTTTGGTTTGATAACTTTTTCCTAAATAAGGCCATTTGAGCGCTACAATTGTGGAAGACTCCAATATTACCATTCCATTTATATCCTTATCAACAAATTGTTCTTTAGTGTAAAGACCTATTGGTGATAGATCATTAAGGTAATAGAGAAATTGTTTCCATACCGGTTCATCAAGATGAAGAGTATGTTTTATTTGCTCAATTGTTTTTTTATCTCCCGTTTGACCCGCAACCATTTTTGCAGGATCTCCTAACCACTGAAACAATACGAATACGAGCATTATTACGCCAAGCAGAATCAAAAAAGAATGAATAGCTTTTTGAAACAAGGCGATTAATTAAAGGTTATAAAATGGGATGTCAATCAATAACGATCAGATTCAATGCTTTGAACCATTTCATTTACATTGAATTTATTATCCTCGATACCTTCATAGCTTTTGATGATGTTTCCATTCCACAAATAAACTACCCCGGGTGTTGTGGCTTTATTTCCCAAGAGTTTGAAAAACGCAGGTATGTCATCAATAACGAAATAAGGCAAAGTCATGCCTGTTTCCTTAAAAAATTCCGGAATCTTAAACGTCTCCTCATTCATGAACAGCACATATATCTGTGGAAGTTTTTTCTTTTTTGAAACAGCTGCTATCTCCTTGGCTGCATCTCTGCAATGGTCACAGCCAGGCACAAACAAACAAACAATTTTCTTCCCTTCGTTCAAATCCACTTTCTTTCCACTGAATTCTGTGTATGCAGAAAATTTCGATTGCACTTTTGCTGGTCCTGTAACCTTATTAACTGTAGTCAACGTATCAGATTTTCCCTTTGAGTCTCTGCGTGAAGTATCCTTTGTGCTTTCCGTTGGCTTTACTTCTATTGCGCTGTCTCCACCAGAAATCACCAAACTGGAATCAATCGTTACTATTGGTGAAGGCTTCTCGGTTGATGTCGTTTCCTCCTTACATGGACAAAAGGGGAAAA